>CANFED010000028.1 GCA_947445995.1 Oxalobacteraceae bacterium
CCATCAATGCGCAACGTCGGTTGCCCGACCCCCACCGGCACGCTCTGCCCATCCTTGCCACAGACGCCAACGCCGCTGTCGAGCTGCATGTCATTGCCGACCATTGATACGCGGTTCAGTACGTCCGGTCCATTGCCGATCAGCGTGGCACCCTTGACCGGATAGGTGAGCTTGCCGTTCTCGATCAGGCAAGCCTCGCTGGCCGAGAACACAATTTTGCCATTGGTGATGTCGACCTGCCCGCCACCAAAATTGACCGCATACAAACCGTGTTTGACCGATGCCAGAATTTCTGCCGGGTCCTTGTCGCCACCGTGCATGTAGGTGTTGGTCATGCGCGGCATCGGCAGGTGGGCAAATGATTCGCGCCGGGCGTTGCCGGTGACGGGCATTTTCATCAGGCGCGCATTCATCGTGTCCTGGATATAGCCTTTCAGGATGCCGTCCTCGATCAACGTGGTGCACTGGGTCGGGTTGCCTTCATCGTCGATGTTGAGCGAGCCACGCCGGTCGGCAATGGTGCCATCGTCGACGACGGTGACGCCTTTGGCGGCGACCCGCTCGCCGATTCTGCCGGCGAATGTGCTGGAGCCTTTGCGATTGAAGTCGCCTTCCAGTCCATGACCGATTGCTTCGTGCAGCAAAATGCCGGGCCAGCCAGGACCGAGCACCACCGTCATCGGTCCGGCCGGCGCCGGCCGCGCATCAAGGTTGACCAGGGCGGCATCGACCGCCTCGGTGGCGTACTTTTCCAGCAGCGCATCGGTGAAATACCCATACCCAAAACGTCCGCCACCGCCGGCCGAGCCGGTTTCGCGCCGGCCATTCTGTTCGGCGATCACGTTGAGCGACAGCCGCACCAGCGGCCGGATGTCCGCCGCCAGCACCCCATCGCTACGCAACACCAGCACGACATCGTATTCGGCGGCAAGACCTGCCATCACCTGCACGATGCGCGGGTCACGCGCACGCGCCATGCGTTCGATGCGTTCGAGCAGACGCACCTTGTCGGCGGCCTCCATTGACACCAGAGGATCATGCGGTAAATACAGCGCACGTCCACCGGACGGCCGATGGGAGCTGGCAACCTTGACCTTGCCCGCACCCTGACGGGCAATCGTGCGGGTCGCCGCCGCCGCTTCCAGCAACGCCGATTCGGAGAGTTCGTCGGAATACGCGAAGGCAGTCTTGTCGCCCGACACCGCCCGCACGCCGACACCCTGATCGATCGAAAAACTGCCACTCTTGACGATGCCCTCTTCCAGACTCCAGCTTTCGCTTTTGGTCGACTGAAAATACAGGTCGGCGTAATCGACCTTGTGGGTGAACATCGACCCGATCGCCTTGAGCAGCTTGCCCTCGTCGAGACCGAACGGCGTCAGCAGTACGTCACGTGCAACGGTCAGGTTGGAAAAACTCGGTACGAACAGGTTCATGGCAAGTGGGCTTTGCAAGGGACGACAGGAAAAGGATTCAAAGACGACGATGCTGCAAGGCCGGCAAACTGGCCCGTACCTGATCGAGATAGCTGGGCTCGACCTGGCCGAATACAAGTCCCTCGCCTTCCGGCAGCACGTCGCAGACTTTGCCCCACGGATCGATGAGCATGCTGTGGCCCCAGGTGCGTCGGCCATTTTCGTGACGTCCGCCCTGCCCGGAAGCCAGCACGTAACACTGGTTTTCGATCGCGCGGGCACGCAGCAGGATTTCCCAATGAGCCTGACCGGTCGTGTAGGTGAATGCTGCCGGCACCACGATCAGTGCGCATTTGCCCATCGCCCGGTACATCTCGGGAAAGCGCAGGTCGTAGCAGACCGACAGGCCGACCCGGCCACAGGGCGCGTCGAACGTCATCACGTCAGCGCCCCGCGCAATCGTGCGGGCTTCGTCGTACGCCTCGGCACCGCTGGAAAAACTGAACAGGTGGATCTTGTCGTAGCGCACCACCAGTTCGCCAGCCGGGTTGTAGACCAGCGTGGTATTGCGGATCTTGCCGGCTTCAGCCGCGACCATCGGCAGCGTCCCGCCGATCAGCCAGATGCCATGACGACGTGCCATGTCGGCCATCGCTTGCTGAATCGGACCACCCTCGGCCTGTTCGGCCAGCGCGACCTTGTCGGACTCGTTCATTCCCATGACGGGCCAGTACTCGGGCAACAGCACCAGTTGCGCGCCGCGTCCTGCCGCGTCGGCCACGAGTCGGGCGGCCGTTTCGAGGTTGCGGGCGACGGAGGGCGTCGACACCATCTGGATGGCCGCGACAGAAAAGGCATCAGTCGCTGCGGTTGTCATCGTCGGTGTATTCATGGCTTGTCCTTTTTGGCGGCCTCAACCGGTACCGGGTCGGGTTCGAGCGGTGCGCCGGTCTTGCGATCGAGCTTGGTGACGAGCGGCTCGTTCCACGGTCCGGTGATCGCGTATTCAAACGTGAACGCGCGCATCAGAGGATCGCGCAAGAACAGTTGCGCCAGGAAAGAGCCTACACCGATTATCGGATTGACCGCCAGTGCGTAGACCACCGAGGCCGCGCCGACATTGATTTCGGGGAGCACCACGACATGCAGGTTTTGCGTCTCGGACGCAATATTGACCGAGCCATCCAGCAGCACCGACGCACTGACGCTGCGCATCTTGAAATTATTGGTGCTGGCGATGCCTTGCGAGATGACCGCATTGGCGTTGATGCCATCAAAGGCAAATCCTTGCGAAAACACGTCGCGAAAATCCAGCGTCAACCGGCGCGGCAACGATTGCAAGCTCAGCACGCCAAGCAGTTTCGCTGCGCCGGGATCGACCTTCAAAAATTGTCCGGCTTCCAGGTTCAACTCGATCTGGCCGGTCAGGCTCGGGATGTCGAGTGAAAACGGCACGCCATTCCAGGTCAGATCGCCTGCCATCTTGCCTTTTCCGCCGCGCAAGACATTGTCGAACCCGAATCGACCAAGCAATTTCCCGGCATCGGCAATGTCCAGCGCGTAGATCAGATTACTGACGCTCTTGCCTTCTTTGGTGGTGAATTTGCCGCTGGCGTTGAGCGTGCCGTCGGGATTGGCAATCGACAGCTTGCTGATGCGCCATTCGCTGCCGCTGACACCAAATGCATTATTGGCCAGCAGTTCAAGTCGGCCAAAAGGCTTGCCAACTAGCTGGAAATTTTCGGCGATGACATCGAGGGCCGGGATTTGCGTGGTCGCGTCCTTGTTCTCAAGAATATCCGCCACCTGGGTCGCCGCCGACTGCGGGATCGTCAGCGTCGACAAGCGCGCCGTCACCTTGCCAAGGGTGCGTCCGGACGGCGATTCGGTCCAGGTCAGGTAACCGGAAGCCTGGCCGGAATCGAGATTGGCTTGCCAGACATTGTTCTGGCGCGAGACGCCGACGACGACGTTGTCGAGCTTTTTGCCAGAAATAATCAGTTCCGTCGCGCGCGCGGCCATCACATCAGGCTCGATGAACTGCTCCAGTGCAAACCCGCTGGGCGCACTGACGACGAACGTGGTGTCACGCCGCGTTTCTGCCGGCCCGACCGGTGACACCAGCGCACGCCAGTCGTCGATATTAAGCGTGCGCAAGCTGACATTGAGATGTAGACCTTCACTCGGTTCGGGTGGTGGCGAATTGACGCCGATGCCACCACGCACTAGCTGCCAGGCCGCGTTTTTCTCGGCAGACTTGGCGCGCAAATACCGCGCCGACATCGCACTGCCCAGTGACAACTTGATTTCCTCGCGCTGATTTTGTGCTGCGTCGACAGGCAATTCCGCCAGTTCGAAACGCAGCGGCAGACTCTCGGCGGCACTCTTGCGTAACGGCGCCGGCAAGTCCAGGGCCAGTCCCTGCAGAGTCGAGTCGACGATCACTTCGGCCAGCTTTTTCTTGACGCTGATGGTGGCGTTATAGCGGCTGGCACCGGAAATTTTTTGTAGCAACCGCTGCAACGCCGGATCGGGATAGGTCTCGCGCAGGCCGTCGGCCGTCACGCTGCCATCGGCCTTGACGACGATATTGCCGTTTTCCTGTGACCCGCCGGCGATGGTCGACTGCGCGCCAAGGAAGCGGGCCCGCATGCCATTGAGCGTGAATCCTTTTTCATTGAATTCGAGCTTGCCGGTGGTCTGGCCAAGCAACGGAATCGCGTTTTGCAAAGTCACGTCATTACCAAGGAATTGCAAGGAACCAATGACCTTGGCATCGATCAGGTGATCCAGCGGCAAGCGCAACTTGAGCGCCAGTTTGGCAGGACCAAGCGCTTTGGTTTCATCGGTGAAACGACCGATCCACTCCAGCACCGGACTGGCATTCACGTAACGCACCATGTCCTGTAAGTTGCCGCTGGCTTCGCCATCGATCTCGAGCTGCGGATCGCTCGACAGCAGATCGGGCACCACGGCCCGGACCTTGGCCAAGGCAACATCTTTGGTGACGGCACTGTCACCACGAATTTCCAGACGGGTACGGTCGATCAGCAGCGTGCCGCGGACTTTTTCCAGCAGTGGCCACAGCGGTGCCTTGCCATCGGCTCCGAAGAAACCGGGGACGTAGAGCATCGCACCGTTGTCGATTCTGGCGTTGACAGTGAAAATCCCTTTGGGTTTTTCACCCGACCGGCTGGTAGCAAACGGAAACTGCGCGAGGTCGCCCTTGATCCGCACCACGACATCCCTGGCCTGCCCTTGCTGCAGTGCGCCGGTCAGCCAGTCACGCAGCGGCCCCGGTGTTTGCAGCGGCAGGTATCGCGCAACCCGGTTGATGTCGAGCGCAGCGATGGTGGCCGTCATGTCCATCGTGCCCGGTGCCGTGTCATTGGCCAGCAGCGACAACAGATGATTGCCGCTGGCATTGACCCGCATGCCATCCTGCAGAAAATCAAGCTGATCGATTTGCAGCAACAACTGGTCATTGCTCTGGAAGGCCCAGCGCGACTGCATCGTCATTTGCTCGAACGGCACCAGTGGATCGCTGAGATAACCGGGCAAGCGCACCGCCAGATTTGTCGATGCCAGATTGAGTGCACCACGGCGATCGGAGGCGTCGATGTTGCCGGTCAGATTATCGAAACCCGGAATGGCCGGCACGGCGGCGAGTGCCGGACTGCTGACCGTGCGCGGCTGCGCGGCGCGCGCCGGCTGGGCACTGAGACTCAGGCCGGCAAACTTGCCTTTGATGTGGTAGGTCGTGATGGCCGGATAAACGCCTTGCCAGCTGGCCTGAAAATCCTGCAACTGGCCGCGCGGCGCAAAGTCGGCCAGCATCTGCTGCTGCGCGGCCGGCAGCGGCAAGCGCTCGACCAGACTGGCGAGTGTGGCCAGCTCAAGCAGCTTGGCCTGGATCTGGATTTTCTCCGGTGCCGTGGCGGTGGCGGCAATGTAGGTCTCGGTGATCGTCGTCAGCGGCAACTGCAGGCCGTCGTCGGTCTCCATCGAAAAATCGGTCAACGCAATCGTGTGACCGTGCGCGCCAAAAGTCGGGATACCGACCGCTGTCCTGGCGTTGAGGGCTTCGGTCACCGAGATGCGGCCGCTGGCGCGCTTCAGGTTGAGCGGCTGCAAATCCTCACGCAACCGTGTGACGACACCGGCAACATCGATATCAGCGGTCAGGTTGGCGATGCGGGCGCGGTCGATCTTGAGCCAGGTCCGTACCGAACCGCGACCACTTTGCAGGTCGAACGGGAAGTCGATCCAGGTTTTCCAGGCGGCCAGGTCGGTCTCGCGCAGGTCAGCGTAGAGTTCGCCACGCCACTGGCGCGGATCGACGGTCGGCGCGCTGAAGTGCGGACGGCTGAACGTGGCACGCACATCGAGTGGCGCGGCCAGCGCGACGGGCGGCACGGCCTTGAGCGCGACCTGGTGATCGCGCCAACTGTTGCGCAATGTGAAGTCAAGCTGTTGCAGAATCAGTTCCGGTGCGCCGCGTTGCTGATCGATCCAGTGAATCTGGCCGGCACGGATGACGATTTCGTTTTGCGCCAGAATCCAGTCTGCCGCGGCGCTGTCGCCGGGCTTGCCACTGTCGATGGCGATGCCGGCGACCAGAATGCGCCCGTGCGGATCACGCACGATATCGATGTCGGGCTGATCCAGCGTCAGGCGGCGCAATCGCAGGTCAGCGACTGCCACACTCCACCACGACAGCGTCGCCTCGACTCTGGGCAAGGTCAATGCAGCCCCGCCGCGCTGGTCGTGGATGACCACGTTGCCAAGTATCAGATCCGGATACAGCCCGTGCCATGCGGCCGCGATCGTCCCGATGCTGACCGACTGGCCAATGGCGCGACTGGCCAGTTGTTCGATGTCCGGCTTGTACTGGTCGATGTTGGGCAACACCAGATAACGCATCAGCAGGAAGATCAGGCAGAGCACCAGATAGAGCGCCAGCAGCACCTTGAGCAGGGCACCAACAGTGTGATAGGTCGCAACATTGACGTAACGATAGCCACGCACCACGGCGCGCCAGGACTTCGCCAGGCGTCGGCCGGGCGATGTTGCAGGCAAGGAATCGGGGGGCGTCAACGGACGACTCTGCGCAGGGCCGGCAGACGGCTTCGCATAGAATGATTACCTTGTACTTCGTGAGTCACACCTCGTTGCATCATTCCTGAAAACATCTCCACACTATGACCAATTCCAGTTTGACCAGTACCAGTGCCTCCGGTTCGGATGCACTCGAAGTTGGCTTACATTCCAGCCTGAATTCCCGCTTTCATACCCGCTGGCTGGCGGCCGATCCGGCCCGTGCCGGACAACTCGCCAAACTTGCCGGATTATCCCTGACCCCGTCACTGTTTGCGCGCTTATTACAAAAAGAAATCGACGCCGGTCTGGCACTACCGCGCGCGATGCGTCGTCTGCGCAATCTGCTGCTGTCAACGCTGATCACGCGCGACCTCGCCAGTGGCGGCGACCTGCCGCAGGTGGTCGATACGATGACCGCCTTCGCCGAATTCGCGCTGCAAACCCATGTCGCGGCGCTGACTGCCGAACTGCAAGCGCTGCACGGCGTGCCGACCGGCGACGACAGCGGCTTGCCGCAAGCGCTCATCGTACTGGGCATGGGCAAGCTGGGCGGTGGCGAACTCAATGTGTCGTCGGACATCGACCTGATCTTCGTGTATCCGGAAGATGGCGATACCCGGATCACCTCGCCGCAACAGCGCAGCCTGTCGAACCATGAATTCTTTATCCGCCTCGGCCGCCGGCTGATCGGCGACCTGTCCGAAATCACGCAGGATGGATTTACCTTCCGCGTCGACATGGCATTGCGGCCCAACGGCAACGCCGGACCGCTGGTGGCCAGTATCAACATGGTCGAAGAGTACCTGCTGGTGCAGGGACGCGAATGGGAACGCTATGCCTGGGTCAAGGCACGCGCGATCTGCGGTGCACCGGCTGACATCGATGCACTCTACAGTGTCGTGCAACCCTTCGTGTACCGGCGCTATCTCGATTTCGGATCGATCGATGCGTTGCGAGGCATGCACGGACAGATTCGTGCCGAAGTCACACGGGTCGAGGCACGCCATCCGGAACGCAGCAACAACGTCAAGCTGGGGCGCGGCGGCATTCGCGAGATTGAATTCCTGGCGCAGGTCTTCCAGCTGATCCGTGGTGGCCGCGATGCCGATCTGCGCTCACGCTCGACCCGCGGCGTTCTGCAGTCGCTGGCTGACAAGCAATTGCTGGAGCCGGACGTGGTCGCCCAACTACTGCATGCCTATACGTTCCTGCGCAACCTCGAACACCGTCTGCAATATCTCGATGATGCCCAGACCCACACGCTGCCAGCCAGCGAGCCGGACCAACTGATCGTCGCACGCATGATGGGTTATACCGATACGGCCGCTCTGCTGGCCGAACTGGGCCGGCAGCGTCAACTGGTGTCGACCCAGTTCGACGCGATGTTTGCCGACAAGGAGTCTGCTGTCGGCGCTCAGTCCGGTGCGCACCCCGCCGAACATCCCGGCATTCACGACGCGCTGCTGGCCGACGACCCGCTCGACGCGCTCGAGGCGGTGCTGGCCAGGCTGGGTTTTACCGAAGCACATGAAGCAGCGCGACGCCTGCTGTCGACCTGGCAATCGACGCGCCTGCAAGCGCTGCCCGTGATCAGCCGCAATCGCCTGATCGCGCTGGTCAATGCGGCGCTACCGCTGCTGGCCGACTGTGGCGCGATGCAACTGATCACGCTGCACCGGCTGCTCGACTTCATGGAAACCGTGGCGCGCCGCGCCGCCTATCTGGCGTTGCTGACCGAATATCCGCACGCGCTGCAGCGCGTCGTGCGCATGATGAGTACCAGCGACTGGGCCGCCAAATATCTGACCCGTCATCCGATCCTGCTCGATGAATTGCTCGACGACCGCACCTTGCGCGCCGCGCCCGACTGGCCTGCCTTTCGTCTCGAATTGCAGCGCCAGCTTGCCGCGACCCCCGGCGATACCGAACGCCAGATGGATACCTTGCGCGAAATGCACCATGCGCAAACGCTGCGCCTGCTGGCACAGGACATCGAAGGCGACCTCAGTGTCGAACGGCTGGCCGATCATTTGTCGACACTGGCCGACATCCTGGTCGACCAGACGGTCCAGGCGGTGTGGAACACGCTGCCCCAGCGCCATTGCGAGATCCCGAAATTTGCCGTCATTGCCTATGGCAAGCTCGGCGGCAAGGAGCTGGGCTACTCGTCGGATCTCGATGTGATCTTTTTATTCGAGGACGACGACCCGGAAGCACCGGCGCAATACGCGAAGCTGGCCCAGCGCTTCATCACCTGGATGACCACCCACACGCCGGCCGGCATCCTGTTTGACATCGACATCGCCCTGCGCCCCGATGGTGCCAGCGGCCTGCTGGTCTCGACCATCGCAGCATTCGAAAAATACCAGCTGAAATCGGCCTGGATCTGGGAGCACCAGGCGCTGACGCGGGCGCGCTTTTGCGCTGGCGATACCGACATCGGCCAGCGCTTCGAGTTGTTGCGACTCGACGTGCTGCGCCAGTCACGGGAAGCCGCACCGCTGTTGCAAGAAGTGCGCACCATGCGCGACAAGATGACCCGCGCCCATCCTGCCAAAGCGGGCCAGTTTGATCTCAAGCAAGACCGCGGCGGGATGATCGACATCGAGTTCATCGTGCAGTACCTGATCTTGCTGCATGCCGCGGCATCGCCACAACTGACCGACGACATCGGCAATATCGCCTTGCTGAAACTGGCAGGCGAACTGGGACTGGTCGATGCGGCACTGGCTGCGGCCGCCGCCAATGCCTATCGGGTCTATCGCAAGCTGCAGCATCATGCGCGCTTGCAGGGTGAGGAACACACGCTGGTGGCACCGGAGCGTGTTGCCACTGAAGCGCTGGCGGTGCAGCAGCTCTGGGACAGCGTGTTCGGGGATGGCACCAGTGCCTGAAACAAGGCGATTCATGATGAATCGGATTGCCCACGACGGATTCAATTCGACTATTATCGAAACATGGAAACAAAAACTGCCGTCACTGCCCTCGCCGCCCTGGCTCACGATTCCCGGCTGGCCGTCTTTCGCCTGCTGGTGCAAGCCGGCCCGGCCGGACTGGCCGCCAGCCGGATCGCCGAACAGTTGGCGATCCCGCCGTCTTCACTCTCGTTCCATCTGAAAGAATTGAGCCACGCCGGCATGGTGATCGGCACGCAGGATGGCCGCTCGATTATTTATGCGGCGCAATTCGGCACGATGAACGAATTGCTCGGTTACCTGACCGACAACTGCTGTGGCGGCAACGCCTGCAACCCACCCCTCATCTCGTCCAAGGAGTGCTCATGACCGTCACCATCTATCACAATCCCGCTTGCGGAACCTCGCGCAACACGCTGGCGCTGATCCGCAACAGCGGCGTCGAACCCGTCGTCATCGATTACCTGACGCAGCCGCCAACGCGCGCGGTACTCGATGAAATGATCCGCAACGCCGGTCTGACAGTGCGTCAGGCCATTCGCGAAAAAGGCACGCCGTTCGCCGAACTCGGCCTCGACGACCCGGCCCTCACTGACGATGCGTTGCTCACCGCGATGCTGGCTCATCCGATCCTGATCAACCGGCCTTTCGTGATCACGCCGCTGGGCGTGCGCCTGTGCCGGCCTTCCGAGCTGGTGCTGGAGCTTCTGGCTGACGCGCAACGCGCCGCTTTCAGCAAAGAAGATGGCGAAGCCGTTATCGATACCAGCGGCAAGCCGGTCCGTCCATGATCGCCGACCTGCCCAACATCAGTGGCGCGCATCTGCCGTTACCGGCGCTCGACCGGCTTGAACCGAATGCGCGTGCTACCCACGCGCCCCGCATCCTGCTGCTGTACGGCTCCTTGCGCGAACGCTCTTACAGCAAGTTGCTGACGCTCGAAGCCGAACGTCTGCTGCAATATTTTGGTGCCGAGACCCGCGTCTTCGATCCGCACGGTTTGCCGATGGTCGACAGCGTCGCGCCGGATCATCCGAAGGTGCAGGAGTTGCGTGCGTTATCGCAATGGTCGGAGGGCCAGGTCTGGTGCAGCCCGGAACGGCACGGCACGCTGACTGGCATCTTCAAGTCGCAGATCGACTGGCTGCCGCTGGAACTCGGTTCGTTGCGGCCGACCCAGGGCCGCACGCTGGCCGTGATGCAGGTCAGCGGTGGCTCGCAATCGTTCAATGCGGTCAATGCGTTGCGGGTGCTGGGACGCTGGATGCGCATGGTGACCATCCCGAACCAGTCGTCGGTGGCCAAGGCCTATGAAGAATTTGATGAGGCAGGTCGCATGAAGCCGTCGGCGTATTACGACCGGCTCGCCGACGTGATGGAAGAACTGGTGAAGTTCACGTTGCTGGTGCGTGACCGCTCGGATTATCTGACCGACCGGTACAGCGAGCGCAAGGCGTTTCAGCCGTTGCCGGATAAGCTGTGAGGTAGCGGATGGAGTTACACGGTGCAATGCCCTTCGGTTATTGCACCAGATGCACCAGCTTCCGTCGCTAGCGCCACTTGTTTTTCTTGCTGCGATACTCATGCTGCAGCACCAGCCGCGTTGCCCCAACCAGCGGACTGAGCCCCATCACCAACTGCGTCAGCACATGCCCCGGCAATATCCACAGCGACCCAACCGGTGCCACCACCTGCGTCGCCGCCGAGATCAGCGGCGCGACCCACTCGGCTTCCTCGGTCACATCCAGCAAGACGTCGCCATCGCCATTGGTATGCAAAAAAATCTCGCCACCTTCGGCCAGCGCAAAACACACGCCCGGACTGTTGACCGCCTGCTTGCGGATCACCGCATGCAGATCGCGGTTGAGGTTATCCACCCAGAGCTCGACATCGGCGATGGTTTCCAGCGGCACCCATGAAATCGGTTGCAGCGTGGCGCCGGCGCGGTCGTCGTCGAAATCATCCATAGCGGAAAGCGGTTTGAATCGGTGTCATTGTGAAATCTGGAAAAGTCAGCGCAGTGCGCTCAAGGCGTCATTATCGTGCAACGAGGTGACGTGTGGGAAACATCAGCCAATTGAGACCGCCGCCACAGACGTGCAGTAATCACTCTGACAGCCCATTTAAAATGAACAAATTTCGATGATTACCTCCACATCGCGGATTTTCTGACACTATTTCGATAACCCTGAATAAATCTCGATGAAAAAATCAGTTTGTAGCGGGAGAAACACCACCATGAAAAAAATTGGTTATGCCCAGTTGATTGACTTGCTCGATCTGCAGGTCCGGCCCTTAACGCAAACAGCGTTGATGTCGAGCGCCATCAACAAACGACAGGACACCACCGATGGCACGATTCTTTTTCCTGCCGGTGTCGTGATTACCGATACCCCGTTGGGTCAGCTTGAATTTGCGCTGCGTCATGAAGGCGTGAACCTGGAAGTCATTGATGCTGCCTTCGAAAAAATTGCGCCCGCGCTGCTGATTGCGCGCATCAGGGCAAACCCGAATAGTGAGCCGATACGTCGTGCCTGCTTTTTATGGGAATGGATGCGCGGTGCGACACTCGATGCGGGCTGTGTTCCTACGGGCCGCTACGTGGATCTGTTCCCGTCGAAGAGTTACGCGGTCGCCGCCAACCCGATCAAGGCACCAGCATTTCGCGTCAATAACAACGCACTGGGCAATCCGGATTTCTGCCCGGTAGTGAAGCGATCAACGATCGCCCACGCCGACAACATGCTCGCCCTGTTCCGACAACTCCCGGACCTAATGGCCGGCGACGATAGTGCCGCGCTGTATGCACGGGCCGTGCGCTTCCTGTATCTGTCCGAAACACGCAGCAGTTTTTCGATCGAGCGCGAGATACCCGATGCGAACAGGGAGGAACGTTTCGTCGAACTGCTGTCACGCGCCGGAGAGCAGGAGCGCGTCACCGAAGACTGGCTGGTGATGCTGCAAAATGCGGTCATCAAGGACAGCTATGGCAAGGAGCCATCGTATCGGACCAAGCAAAACTGGCTCGAAGACAGCACAGGAAGAATGACTTTTTTACCGCCTCGGCCAGAGGATCTCGGCAAGCTCATGCGCGGCTGGACGACATTCGTCAACGACCATCGCAGCGGCATCGATCTTTCGATCAAAACGGCCTGCGCAGCCTTCGGCTTTGTGTACCTGCACCCGTTCATGGATGGCAATGGACGCTTGCACCGCTTCATGATCAACCATGTGCTGCAACGCTCCGGACAGTTACCCGAAGGCCTGGTGTTGCCCGTCTCGGCGAGTATCGCAAAAGATGAACTGACTTACCTGGACGTGCTGTCAGGCTTTTCAAAACCGGTCACGCGGCTTTGGCGCTATCGTCGCACCGACCAGGCACCACTGATCGACAGCAGTCCGGGCGCACGCCCCTATCGGTACTTCGAGGCTGACCGCGAAGTCGCCTTCCTGCAAAAAATGATCCAGGCCACAATCCTCACCGAAATCCCCAACGAGCTACGCTATCTGCGCGGTTACGATGCAGCATTTGCAGAACTGGATGCTACCTTCGATTTGCCCCGGTCAACTATCAGCAAACTGATTCGCATGATCCACGGCAATGACGGAGTACTGTCAGCGACCAAGCGCAAGCAATTCGCGCATTTTCCCGAGGCCGTCATCGATCAGATCGAACGCATCGTGCGCGGTTCTTTTCCGGAAGACGCGCAGCCGCTCAATCGAGGCAAGCCGCCTTGAACAAGCCGAAGTCATCACCCGGTAACCTTGCCCGGTTAAAGTGACAACTTCCGCAAAGCAGCAGGTGCAATGCGGCTGCACTGATGTGAAGAGCACAGGCACTACCGTAGCTGGCGGTCGGGAAACATACCAGCACCAATAAAAAAACGCCCCGTTCTACGGGGCGTTTTGCTTGGTGCGAAGAATACGACGAAGCTTATTTTGCCGTCATCAACGCCACGGTGGTGTCGAGCATGCGGTTCGAGAAACCCCACTCGTTGTCGTACCACGACGAGACTTTCACCAACCGGCCCGACACTTTGGTCAGCGTCGAATCGAAGTTGCTCGATGCCGGGTTGTGGTTGAAATCTACCGACACCAGCGGCTCGGTCTGGTACGTCAGGATGTCTTTCAACGCGCCTTCGGAAGCAGCCAGCATGATCGCGTTGACTTCTTCGACAGTCGTGTCGCGCGCAGCGATGAACGACAGGTCGACAATCGAGACATTGATCGTTGGCACGCGGATCGCGTAGCCGTCGAGCTTGCCATTAAGTTCCGGCAGGACCAGACCAACCGCAGTAGCCGCGCCGGTCTTGGCAGGGATCATGCTGCTGGTGGCCGAACGGGCGCGCCGCAAGTCTTCGTGCATCACGTCGGTCAGTACCTGGTCGTTGGTGTACGCATGAACCGTCGTCATCAAGCCATTGACCAGACCGATGGTGTCGTTCAATGGCTTGACCAGCGGTGCAAGGCAATTGGTTGTGCACGATGCATTCGAGATCACGGTATCAGTGGCCTTGAGTACATGCTGGTTCACACCGAACACGATGGTCGCATCGACATCCTTGCCGCCAGGTGCGGAGATGATGACTTTCTTGGCACCGCCTTTCAGGTGGGCCGAGGCTTTCTCTTTGGTGGTGAAGAAGCCGGTGCATTCGAGCACGACGTCGACGTTCAACTCGCCCCATGGAATTTCGGCAGGATTGCGCTGGGCGAAGACACGGATGCTGTCGCCGTTGACGATCATGTTGTCGCCTTCGACGACGACGGTACCCGGAAACTTGCCGTGGGTGGTGTCGTAGCGTGTCAGGTGAGCGTTCGATTTGGCATCGCCGAGGTCATTGATGGCGACGATCTGGATGTCATTTTTTTTGCCGCCCTCGTAATGTGCACGAAGGATGTTGCGGCCGATGCGGCCGTAGCCGTTAATTGCGACGCGAATAGTCATGCTGCTTCTCCTGATAACAAAAAAATTCTGTCAAAAAAGTGCAAGGGTCAAATCAGTGCGGTGAAAACAGACTCAGGTCGCGCCAGCCATAACCGACTTCGAGCAGGTCGATGCCATCCCACTGATAGGCTTGCTCGATGAGCAGTTCGGCCTGACGTTTTTCAAAGAACTCACGGGCAATCTTGTTTTCCGAAATCACCCAGGCAATCAGTCCGTGCGCACCTTGCGCCTGCTGCGCCTGCGCCACCATCTTCACGAGCCGGCTGCCGATGCCACAGCGTTGCAGGTCGGGAATCAGGTAGATCGCTGCCAGCTCGGCATCGAGTCCGAACTTCGGTTCATCGAGCATCTTGCCAGCGGCAAAACCGACCACATCGCCATCGAGTTCGGCGACGAAGACCGAGGTCTTTGACGACGTGGCACTGAGCACACGATGCCACAAATGCATGCTGTCTTCGACTTCCATGTTGTCGAGATACTCGTCCGGCATGATGTCGTGATACGTCTTGCGCCAGCTATCGATGCGCACCATCGCAATGCCTTCGGCATCGTCGGGCGTCGCCGCCCGCAAAAACGTTGCGTCTACCGCGTTCAAGCGAGGGTCCGATGGACTGCTGCGACAACGTTCTCGACAGTAAAGCCGAAGTGCTTGAACAGCACCGGTGCCGGGGCCGATTCGCCAAACGTATCGATGCCGATGACTTCGCCTTCGAGGCCGACATACTTGTACCAGAAGTCGGTGACGCCAGCTTCGATGGCGACGCGCGGCAAGCCCTTGGTCAGCACGCCGGCCTTGTAAGCAGCATCCTGACGATCGAACACATCGGTACTTGGCATCGACACCACGCGCACCGCGATACCGGCAGCGGCCAGTGCATCGGCGGCCTTGACGGCCAGTTCGATTTCGGAACCGGTGGCAATCAGGATCGCCCTGGCACCAGCGGTATCACGCAGGATGTAGCCACCGCGCGCGATGTCAGCGACCTGCTGTGCGCTGCGTTCCTGATACGGCAAATTCTGGCGCGAGAAAATCAGCGTGCTCGGGCCGTTCTTGCGGACCACGGCCTGCTGCCACGCGACCGCTGATTCGACGGTATCGCACGGACGCCAGTTATCCAGGTTCGGGATCAGGCGCATGCTCGAGACATGCTCGACCGATTGGTGGGTCGGGCCGTCCTCGCCCAGACCGATCGAATCGTGCGTGAACACGAAGATCGAACGGATTTTCATCAGCGCAGCCATGCGCAGCGCGTTGCGGCTGTAATCGGAAAAGGTCAGGAAGGTCGCGCCGAACGGGATGTAACCACCGTGCAGCGTGATGCCGTTCATCATCGCGCTCATGCCGAATTCGCGCACGCCGTAGTTGATGTGGTTGCCGGGCTGGTCGGCCCGCACCGCGATGCATTCTTTCCAGTTGGTCAGGTTCGAGCCAGTCAGATCAGCCGAACCGCCGAGGAATTCAGGCAGCACCTGGGCATAGGCCTGGATCGCATTCTGGCTGGCCTTGCGGGTGGCGATGGTTTCTTTCTTGTCGATGCAAGTGGCAATGTATTGCGCGACGGTCGCGTCGAAATTACCCGGCAATTCGCCATTCATGCGGCGCAGCAGTTCGCCGGCCAGTTGCGGGAAGCGCTCGCTGTAAGCGGCAAACAAGGCATTCCATGCAGCCTGACGTGCGGCACCGGGAAGCTTGGCATCCCATGCTGCGTAGACTTCGGCAGGAATTTCGAACGGGGCCGAATGCCAGCCGATCGCTTCGCGCACTGCGGCGATTTCCTTGTCGCCCAGCGCAGCGCCGTGGACCTTGTCGGAACCTTGCAGATTCGGCGAGCCTTTGCCGATGATGGTCTTGCAGCAGATCAGCGTTGGCTTGTCGGCCAGTTTAGCAGCGGCAATCGCAGCGGACACCGCGGCGACACTGTGACCATCGACGTCCGGGATCACATTCCAGCCATAGGCCTCGAAACGCTTCGGCGTATCGTCACCGAACCAGCCGGCCACCTTGCCGTCGATCGAAATGCCGTTGTCGTCGTACAGCACAATCAGCTTCGACAGACGCAGCACGCCGGCCAGCGAACAGGCTTCGTGCGAAATGCCTTCCATCAGGCAGCCATCGCCGACGAAGGTGTAGGTGTGATGATCGACGACATCGAAGCCGCTCTGGTTGAATTCGGCGGCCAGCAGTTTTTCGGCGAGTGCCATGCCGACTGCATTGGTCAGGCCCTGGCCAAGCGGACCGGTGGTGGTTTCGATACCAGGGGTGACGTCGACTTCGGGATGGCCCGGCGTCTTCGAATGCATCTGACGGAAATTGCGCAGCTCGTCCATCGGCAGGTCGTAGCCGCTCAGATGCAGCAACGCGTAATGCAGCATCGAACCGTGGCCGTTGGAAAGTACGAAGCGGTCGCGGTTGATCCAGCGCGGGTCGGCCGGATTGTGACTGTAATGCTCGGACCACAAGGCCACGGCAATATCAGCCATTCCCATCGGCATGCCCGGATGGCCGGAGTTGGCCTTCTGGACGGCGTCCATCGCCAGCGCGCGGATCGCGTTGGCCATATTGTTTGTGGTTTGCAATGAAGTCATCGTGATCACATCAAAAATGAGGGTGGGATGCCGCGCACTGACTGTCTCTCGAACTGGCCGGACAATTAGGCAAGCAGGCATCGGCAGGAAGCCGGCATTTTACCAGACCAGTACAAGCCGCTACCGCCAAATCCGCAATCCGGCCTGTGACGGCGCTGGCCGATCCGGGTGACATGGTGCAGACTCTGCGGCATTGCTCCGTCTATAAGGTCTTTCATGCCCCGATTTCATTGCCCGCAGCCACTCGCCATCGGTGACACGCTCGTCCTGCCCGACCATGTCGCGCATCATGTTCAGGTGATTCGCTTGCAGGCTGGCACCACGGTCACGCTGTTCAATGGCGATGGCAACGAATACGTCGCCACCATTACGCTGCTGGAAAAAAAACGCGTCACCGTCGAGGTCAAGACCTGTACCGCGCGCTCGGTTGAGTTGCCGTATGCAATCACACTGGCGCAAGCGCTGCCGGAGTCGTCGAAGATGGACTGGATCATCGAGAAAGCGGTCGAACTTGGCGTAGCCGGTGTCCAGCCGCTGTCGGCACAACGCTGCGTCGTGCGGCTGTCCGCCGAACGCGCAGAGAAGCGCCAGTCGCACTGGCAAGGCATCATCGTCAGCGCCAGCGAACAGAGCGGGCGCAACCGGTTGGCGCAGCTGGCACCGGTCACCGACTTTGGCCGCTGGATCGCCCAGCAGGATATTCACAAGCGCATTTTGCTGTCGCCGCGCGCTGACCAGTCACTGGCAGACTGGGCGCGCCATCAGCCGCCACAAGCGGTGACGCTGGTGATCGGTCCGGAAGGGGGTTTCAGCGACGACGAGGAAAACCTGGCGATTGCCCACGGCGCGATGGCGCTGTCGATGGGGCCGCGCGTGCTGCGGACCGAAACCGCAGGGTTGGCCGCGCTCGCGATGCTCACCGGTGCGTGGGGCGATATCGCCTAGGGTGCAATAACCAAAGGGCATTGCACCGAATGTTCCGCGTACGGCGCAACTCTGCCTGATGCCAGTCCACACCCATGCGAAAACCAACATTCGGTGCACCACATTTGTAATGAGTTAGTCAGCGTTACGTAATTGGCACGTCATCTTCCCGTCTTACCCTGCACGCAGATTGAAAATCTCAATCACTACCAGGGAAAATAAAAAATGACTTGCCAGATTATTCGCCGTGCCTTGCCTGCGAGTTTCATCCTGACGCTGCTCGCTTGCGCGGTCAGTTCCGCATTTGCCGCCGACGACAATACCGAAACCCAATCCGAAACCCGTGTCCAGGTGACTGCCTCCAAAGTCACGGCGGCGATGATGGCGCCTAGCCAGACATCGCTGGCAGCGACGCAACCGCAATCGGTGATCAACCGCTCGTTCATCGAGAGCTCGATCTCGCCGGTCAGCGACTACACCGCGATCACCGCGATTGCGCCTAGCGTCACCGGCGGCATTTCTGCCAATGGTCCCGGCCTGGGCGAGGCCAAGAATGGCTTGCGTGGCTTCAAGGATGGCGAGTTCAATGTCACTTTCGATGGCATTCCGTTTGGCGACACCAACGGTGCCACGCATCACTCGACCGCCTACTTCCCTGCCAGCGTGATCGGTGGCGTAGTGGTCGAACGCGGTCCCGGCAAGGCCAGCGATTTTGGTCAGGCGACCTTTGGCGGCTCGGTCAACCTGCAATCACGCGAAGTCTCGGCGCGCCAGTCGATCTCGCCGTTTGCGGCCTACGGTACATGGAACACCAAGCTGATCGGCACCCGTGTCGATACCGGCACACTCACCGATCTGGGTGACGCCCGCATCGCGCTCAATGTCCAGCGCCTCAGCAGCGATGGCGCACGCACCTTCAGCGCCGTTCAGGGCGACAGCATCATGTTCAAGCTGGAAAAGCCGCTCGGCAGCAACACGCTGCTGACGATCAATACCAACTACAACAAAAATTATTACTACCAGCCCGACAAGGACAATGGCCTGACGATGGCGCAAGTGGCCCAGTACGGCAAAAATTACGTGCTGAGCAATGACCCGACCAAGGCTAATTTCTACGGTTACAACCGGGCTGACAAGACCACCAACCTGAACTATCTCCGTCTGCAAAGCGACCTCGGCAACGGCTGGGCGGTCGACAACAATCTGTATCACTACAATTACACCAACAGCACGCTGGCAGCCGATAGTGGCAACCTGCCCGGCGTCGGATTCGGCAGCGTGGTCAATGCCAACGGCAGCAAGCTGGCTGGCCAACTGCCCGGCTATGTCAAGATCAACGAGTACAAGGTCACCGGCGACATCTTCAAGGTCAGCAAACAGTTCGGGGCCAGCCTCGCCCGCACCGGCGTCTGGCTGGAGCAAGCCGATACGCACCGCAGCACCTATGATTTTAATTTGCTGACGATGCTGCCAAGCTACAAGGAGGCCGCTGTTGCGGGTGTATTCACTGGCATCAACAACGTCAAGTACGAGCAGAAATCCGGCTGGAAAAGTTACCAGCCTTTCGCCGAGTTCGAGTGGGCCGCGACGCCTGACCTGACCATCACGCCAGGCATCAAGACCATGCTGACCAAGCTCACCATCGATGCCTCGGTGAACCAGACCGCGCGTCTGCCACAGCAGATCAGCAAGGATTTCCACGCCACCTTGCCGTTCCTGACCGCGAACTACAAGCTCAGCCCGATCTGGTCGACCTATGCCCAATATGCGAAGGGCATGCTGGTTCCGGACATCAGCCTGTTCCAGAGCACCAAGGCCGATGCCTCGTCGATCGAAGCACAGCGCTCGACCAATTACCAGCTGGGCGTGGTCCACAAGACCGACAAGCTGCTGTTCGATGCCGACCTGTACTACATCGACTTCAGCAACAAATTTGCGATCTTGCCGGGCACCGATGCCCAGCCGGTGTATTACAACCAGGGCGGCGTGACCTACAAGGGCCTGGAAGGACAAGTAACTTACGCCTTCATGAACGGCGTGTCGCTCTACACCAACGGCTCGCTCAACCGCGCCGAATCCAAGGCCACCGGGCTGACCGTCGCGACCGTTCCGAACTCGACGGCCGCACTGGGCTTGCTGTATCAGATGGCGGGCTGGTCCGGCTCGCTGATCTACAAGCGCACCGGCACGACCTATGCACTCGATGACCAGGGCTACAAGCTCAACCCGGTCACCGCCACCAATCTCAATGCCAGCTATACCTTCGCCCATCCGGGCATGGGCGTCAAAAGCATGAAGCTGCAGTTCGGTATTTACAACCTGTTCAACAAGCAGGACGTGATTGCCGTCAAGCCGGTCAACACCACCGCTGGCACCGCCAGCTATGGCGTTGCGGCGGCCGGTGATACTTTCCTGTTCCAGCCGGAGCGAAGCGTGATGGCGTCGGTCAACGTCTTGTTCTAAACTTTCAAGTCTGTTTGACAGTCCGACGGAAAATTGTTTTCCGTCGGACTTTTCCGTTCCGGCTTCAGGAGTACTGCATGATCTCTTTTACCCAGTTTTCTTTTGCTCAATTTTCTTTTACCCAATTCAATCGCACGCTATGCATTTTGCCGCTGCTCGTTGCTGGCTGCACGGCGATACCCGTCACGGACAAGCCTGCCGCAGCAAGCAACATGACGAGCTTCGTCGTCCTCGGCGAACAGGGCCAGGCGGTCGCACGCGTGCTCATCGATGCAGCACAGTGCCCGGTCATTCGTCTTGATGGGGTGGATGTGGCGATGGACTTGCGCGCTGCGGCCGGCACGAACGCGCAGCGCCCTACCCGCTCGGCTGCAGCCGACTCCAAACCGTCGGCTTTCCCGTTGCTGACCTGCGAAAAAATCCTGCCGCCGCACACGAACTCCGCCAGCGTCGCCGGTCGTTCGTTGCCCCTGCCGAAACCCGAGGCCAACCGCATCGTCGTCATCGGCGACACCGGTTGCCGCCTGAAGAAAAGCGATCAGGCTTACCAGCCCTGCAACGATGCCGAGCAATATCCGTTCGCCCGC
>CANFED010000029.1 GCA_947445995.1 Oxalobacteraceae bacterium
CGGCGACTGGCTCGGCAATGACTGGCGCTGTTTCGATGACGACGGCGACTGGCTCGGCAATGACTGGCGCTGTTTCGACGACGACGGCAACGGGCTCGGCAACGACCGGCGCTGTTTCGATGACGACGGCAACTGGCTCGGCAATGACTGGCGCTGTTTCGATGACGACGGCGACTGGCTCGGCAATGACTGGCGCTGTTTCGATGACGACGGCGACTGGCTCGGCAATGACTGGCGCTGTTTCGACGACGACGGCAACGGGCTCGGCAACGACCGGTGCTGTTTCGATGACGATGGCAACTGGCTCGACAATAACTGCGACAGGCTCGGCAACAACCGGGACTGTTTCGACTACGGCAGCGACTGGCGCGGCAACGATTACCGGTGCTGATATCGTCACGGCGACAGCTGCAACGCGCTCTTCCGAACGAATCACCTCTTGTGGTACCAATGGTGCTGCCATCGCGGCGCTCAATGCAGATGCCGGATAAGTCACATCGTTATCGTTGGCCAGCAGTTCGGCACGTGCCGTTGCTGCATCTGCTGCTGCGGCGGCAATGGCGTTGGACGCGACTGGTACAAAGACTTGCTCGGCATTGTTGCTGTCGGCTGAAGAACCATCTTCGTTGTCGTCACCTTCGTTGCTGCCTTCGACGGCTTCGCCACCTTCACGATCGCGACGGTTACGGTTGCGACCACCACGACGCCGACGCCGGCGTTTTTCTTCCAGTTGCTCACCTGTTTCCGCATCGACTCCAGTGGTGGCGGATGGTTCTTCGTCATCCTGAACCGCTGCGTTGCCGATTACCTGTACGGCAGCTGCCGAGACAGCGGCAGCAATGCCGGTGCCTGCTGCTACTGGCAGCAGCAATTCGTCGCTACGGGTTTCGGTCGCTACTTCCTTGCGATCTTCACGAGGTGGCCGCGGCGTACGCTCGCGACGCGGTTCCGCACTGTCACGCGGCTCGCGTGGTTCACGGACTTCACGCGGCTCGCGCACTTCGCGCGGTTCGCGTGGTTCACGCGGTGGACGTGGCGTACGGGCTGCCGGTGCGGTTGCATCGGCCAGGGCAGCAACGGCAGGTACTGCTTTTGCGCCGTCTTCGCGTCCGGATTCATCCCGGTCACGACCGCCCCGGCCACCGCGACTACGACCACGGGTATTGCGGGCATTTTTGTCATTGCGATCGGTTTTTTCTTCTGCCTTGGCAGTGACGACCGGCGCGACAACAACAGGTTCTTCAGGCTTCTTGAAGAAGAAACCAATCAGCTTGGCCAGGAAACCTTCTTCGGCAACTGGTGCGGCAGCCGGCGTAACGCTAGGCTTGGCGACTTCTGCGACCTTGCGTTCGACGATTGGTGCTGGCTGGTCAGGCGTGATGCTCTTGACGACTGCTTCCTGGCGCGGTTTGGCTTCTTCTTTCTGGCGCTTGCTATAGCTGATGTCGGTCTCGGCTTCTTCCACCATCGTGTAGCTGGCCTGGATTTCTTCGAGGCGGGCATCATCATGCTTGATGCGCTCAAGCTTGTAGTGCGGCGTTTCCAGATGCTTGTTCGGGATCATGATGATCGAGACCCGATGACGGGTTTCGATTTTCAGGATTTCGCCGCGCTTTTCATTGAGCAGGAATGCTGCGACATCAACCGGAGTCTGGATGTGGATCGCGGCGGAGTTTTCCTTCATGGCCTCTTCCTGGATGATGCGCAGGACTTGCAGGGCGGACGATTCGGTATCGCGGATGTGGCCGGTGCCATTACAGCGCGGGCAAGTAACATGGCTACCTTCGGACAACGATGGACGCAGGCGCTGGCGCGAGAGTTCCATCAGACCGAAACGCGAGATCTTGCCCATCTGTACGCGGGCACGGTCAAAGTGCAGCGCATCTTTCAGACGGGTTTCGACTTCACGCTGGTTTTTGGCGTTTTCCATGTCGATGAAGTCGATGACGATCAGGCCACCGAGGTCACGCAGACGCAACTGGCGGGCGACTTCTTCAGCGGCTTCGCAGTTGGTGTTGAAGGCGGTGGTTTCGATATCGCTGCCACGGGTGGCACGGGCCGAGTTGACGTCGACCGAGACCAGCGCTTCGGTGTGATCGATGACGATCGCGCCGCCGGATGGCAATGGCACGGTGCGCGAGTACGCGGTTTCAATCTGGTGTTCGATCTGGAAGCGCGAGAACAGCGGCACGTCGTCGCGGTAGCGCTTGACCCGGTGAACCATGTCCGGCATCACATGACTCATGAACTGCTGGGCTTGTTCGTAGATGTCGTCGGTATCGATCAGGATTTCGCCGATGTCGGGCTGGAAGTAATCACGGATGGCGCGGATCACGAGCGAGGATTCCTGATAAATCAGGAACGCGCCGGTTGATGACTGGCCGGCACCTTCGATGGCACGCCATAGTTGCATCAGGTAATTCAGATCCCACTGCAGTTCATCGACATTGCGGCCAATGCCTGCGGTGCGGGCAATGACCGACATGCCGGCTGGCAGGTCGAGCTTGTCCATGGTTTCGCGCAGTTCCTGGCGATCTTCGCCTTCGACCCGGCGCGAAACACCGCCGCCACGTGGATTGTTTGGCATCAGAACCAGGTAGCGTCCGGCCAGCGAGACGAACGAGGTCAAGGCTGCGCCTTTGTTGCCGCGCTCTTCCTTTTCGACCTGGACCATGATTTCCTGGCCTTCGCGCAGCGCTTCCTTGATCGAGGTAGCGCGGACATCAACGCCTTCCTTGAAATAGGTGCGGGCAACTTCCTTGAAAGGCAGAAAGCCGTGGCGCTCTTCGCCGTAGCTGACGAAGCAGGCTTCGAGGGACGGTTCGATGCGGGTAATGACACCCTTGTAAATATTGGATTTGCGCTGTTCGCGGCCGGTGGTTTCGATATCGATGTCGATCAGTTTTTGACCATCAACGATAGCAACGCGCAATTCTTCTTGCTGCGTCGCATTGAATAACATGCGTTTCATTTTATTTTGCTCCGTGACGACTCAGTGGTCGTCTTCAGTGCCGCCTGATTTTTAGTATGGCGGCAAAAGTACAGGGATGTACGCGAGACCGGAGAGGGCGGGAGGGAACTGCCTTGGCATGCGTCAAACCGGCAGACCGGTTATGCCGCAGCGGGGCGCAGATGAAATTGGCTTGGTTACCGGCTACATGCCACCGAACGTCGGGCGCTTCGGTTATCGAGCGCAGCATCGGCGGCAGGGCGAACTGGATAAGCTATACAAACTTCCGGGTTCAGCAGAATCGGCAAACAAGGTGCAATTACATCAATCCGCCAGCTTGCCTTTGAGCTGGCAAGCTGGCGGAATTTATCCGTACATTCCGACTTCTCTGATCAACTTTCTTGCGCGCTGTCCGATGACATCAACGGTGCGACCTTGACTCGCGCAAGAATGCTGCATACACATCTTTTCCATCGTATTTGCAAATTGGCGAGGCCGATGGAGACGCCCCTGTGTAGAATGAACTTCTTTCTCACACCAGCAGCTGTTTTGTAACTACTGCGAAACAAGTATATATTCAAAATGAAGGACTTAGAGAGATTTTCTGGGAAAGAAGCTGAAACGCTCTCACCCTCCCGGTCGCTGCAAGATTCTCCCCAAGTTCAGCTCATCACGATTTCCGATGAAGAGTCGGGCCAGCGGATTGATAATTTCCTCTTGCGTATTTGCAAGGGCGTCCCGAAAAGCCATATTTACCGGGTACTTCGTTCCGGTGAAGTGCGCGTCAATAAG
This sequence comes from Oxalobacteraceae bacterium, assembly GCA_947445995.1. Taxonomy (GTDB): domain Bacteria; phylum Pseudomonadota; class Gammaproteobacteria; order Burkholderiales; family Burkholderiaceae_D; genus Actimicrobium. The sequence continues at coordinate 3,743 of CANFED010000029.1, forward strand.
GGACGCATCGACCAGACTTACCGGTTGGCCGAGGGTGACATCGTGCGCGTGCCCCCTGTGCGCGTTGCGGAGAAAAAGGAATCCACGGCACCTGGCACTGAATTTGCGACGCTGTTCGAAGATAATCATTTGCTGATCATTAACAAGCCTGCAGGCGTTGCCGTGCACGGCGGGTCGGGTGTCAGTTATGGCGTGATCGAGCAATTGCGTGCTGCGCGGCCGGATGCCAAGTTTCTGGAACTGGTGCATCGTCTCGATCGCGATACGTCGGGGATCTTGATTCTCGCCAAAAAGCGTTCGGCACTGACTAACTTGCATGCCCAAATTCGCGATGGCGAGATCGACAAGCGCTACTTGCTGCTGGTGCAAGGCGACTGGCAAAATGCCCGGCAGCACGTCAAGCTGGCATTGCATAAATTTAATGCTCCGGACGGTGAGCGGCGAGTGCGGGTGCAGGCTGACGGTCTGGCTTCGCACACGGTTTTCACATTGCTGCGAAAATACGAGCAGTTTGCGTTTCTTGAAGCAGAGCTCAAGACTGGCCGGACGCACCAGATCCGGGTTCATGCAGCTTCCAGCGGTTTCCCGATTGCCGGCGACGACAAGTACGGTGACTTTGCGTTGAACCGGATGCTGCAAAAAGCCGATGGCAAACGGGTAGCCCTGAAGCGCATGTTCTTGCATGCGCACCAGATTACCTTCGTCCATCCTGATACCGGTAAGCCATTGACGCTCAATGCGCCGTTGACGCCAGAGTGTCTGCGCTTCCTGGCCAGCCTGACAGAAGCACCGGTCGCCGGGACGCCGTCCGTAAAATAATTACCCTAATTTGAAGGAGCCGGTGGCAGCGCCACCGGGCATCATGGCGCGAAAACAATTTGATCTGATCGTATTCGATTGGGACGGTACGCTGATGGACAGCACGGCGACCATCGTCAAGTGTATCCAGGATTCTGCTCGGGATTTGGGCTTGCCCATTCCCGATAAGCGCGCCGCTTCGTATGTGATCGGCCTGGGCTTGCAGGATGCGATGGAAGCGGCCTTGCCCGATCTTGACCCCAAGTATTATCCGAAGATGGTGGAGCGCTATCGTCATCATTACTTGGCAACGGGAAATGATCTGACTCTGTTCGATGGCGTTCGTGAAATGTTGTCGGACCTGTCCCAGGCAGGATATTTTCTTGCCGTGGCGACGGGCAAAAGTCGCGTTGGTCTGAATCGCGCACTCAATGCGGCCAAGTTGCTTTCGCTATTCGATGCGACGCGGTGCGCTGATGAAACCTTTTCCAAGCCAAATCCGGCGATGCTGCAGGAACTGACACGCGAACTGGGTCAGGATATGAAGCGCACATTGATGATCGGCGATACCACGCACGACTTGCAGATGGCATTGAACGCAGGCGCTGCCGGAGTCGCGGTTCATTACGGTGCGCATTCTGCGCAGGAATTGGCAGTGCTCAATCCGCTGTTCGCGGCCAATTCCGTCCTTGAATTGCATACCTGGCTATCCACGCATGCCTGATCTGTCAGCAATTCCGGTCTGCGATTCGAATGTGGTCATTGAAGGTGGCAAGGGGATTCGTTTTGCCGTGACAGCAGGTGGTTCGGATGCAACTGGCTTTGTTGTGCGGTACAACGGTGTTGTCTACGGTTACCTCAACCGGTGCGCCCATGTGCCGATCGAACTGGATTGGGCCGAGGGTGAATTTTTTGAGTCGAGTGGCTTGTACTTGATGTGCGCGACGCATGGCGCTATTTACGCGCCGGAAAGCGGCCGTTGTGAAGGAGGGCCATGTCGTGGTGGCAAGCTTCGTCCGATTGCGGTCACCGAGATAAATGGCCAAATAGCCTGGTGTCCTGATAACTATGTCACAGCAGGCAAAGCCTGAGTTTTCGAACAATAGGAAAAGTAACGATGAACAATGATGATTTCAATTCCGCTCAACCGGCGACTCCGGTTAAGCAAGATGGCAAGCCCATGAAAGACGGATGGGAGCGTGATGTCATCGAAAAGCTGGCCTATGCGGCATTGAGCGAGCAGCGTACGCGCCGACGCTGGGGTATTTTCTTCAAACTTGCAACCTTGGCAGCTGTCGTGTTCGGGATATGGGCCTTCGTCAGTTTCGGCAAGACCGATGCAGAAGTACTGACCACGCATACGGCACTCATTGATATCGACGGGACGATCGAGTCCGGTGGTGGAAGCGGGGCGGCAGAATCGGTTATTCCGGCATTGAATAAGGCATACGCCGATACAGCGGCGGTTGGTATTATTTTGCGCATCAACAGTCCGGGCGGAAGTCCAGTGCAGGCCGGCATGATTAACGATGAGATGGTTCGCTTGCACAAGCTTTATCCCAAGAAGCCACTGTATGTTGTTGTAGATGAAATGTGCGCATCAGGCGGCTATTACATTGCCGTGGCGGCGGACAAGATCTTTGTCAACAAGGCGAGTATTGTCGGCTCCATTGGGGTCCTGATGGATGGCTTCGGCTTCACCGGGTTAATGGATAAAGTGGGTGTCGAGCGGCGTCTGCAAACGGCAGGCGTGAATAAAGGGTTCATGGACCCTTTCAGCCCGCAAAGCGAAAAGCAAAAAGCTTTTGCTCAGGAAATGCTGGATGAAATCCATCAGCAGTTCATTGATGTGGTCCGCAAGGGTCGGGGCAAGCGGCTCAAGGAGACGCCGGAGACTTTTTCCGGATTGTTCTGGACAGGTTCTAAAGCGGTCGAGATGGGGTTGGCCGACGGTTTCGGTACCGTGGACAGCGTTGCACGGGAAGAACTTAAGGCCGAAGATGTCGTTGATTACACGCAGCATGAGGGCTTGCCTGAGCGCGTCCTGAAGAAATTCGGAGCGGCAATGGGCGCAGGGGCTATGAAAGCTGTTGTATCCGGTGCGTCTTCACAACTCCATTAATTTGAAAAGTTGTCGTCAGTAGCGAACTCGTACCTTGTAATTCGGCTGTTGGAGGCTATGCTGGGTTTTTAAGCAGAGCAAGGGAAAGGGAGCAAAGGCGACAGTATCTATCTTGGGTCAAGCAATCATTGAGCCGCCAGCAAATTGCGGCGAAGAGAGATCTCCGATTTCTCATGACGATGTCCTGTACGAGGACAAAAAAACGGCGACCCTAGTCGCCGTTTTTTATTTGCAGATCTATTCTGCGAGCAACAGGAACACAGTAGGTTTCTTGTGAAAATCCGGCGTTTTCCCGCCGGCCAAGTCACGCTTCCATTGTGTCACCGTCTGGGTGCGTATCGTTTCTTCTTCCGTGGTCAGTTCGGTGGCAATGCAAATCAGCGTACCCGGCGCGCAGGTGGTCGTCAGTGCTTCCAGCAAACCCAGGTTGCGATAAGGCGTTTCGATAAACAACTGCGTTTGCTTTTCTTGCCGCGAGCGATCTTCCAGCGTCTTGATCCGTTTTATGCGTTGGCCGCCGTCTATCGGCAAGTATCCATTGAAGGCAAAGCTTTGCCCATTCAGGCCGCTCGCCATGACGGCTAATAACAGCGAGGACGGACCGACCAGTGGCCTGACACGTATGCCATGTTGATGCGCAAGTCGTACCAGATTCGCTCCTGGGTCGGCGACTGCGGGGACTCCTGCCTCGGAAATCAGTCCGGCATCTTGGCCTGCCAGGACGGGAGCGAGCAGCCTCGGGAGAATGGATGATTCGGTGTTGATGTTCAGTTCATCGATGCGAATCTCTTGTAACGCGGTCGCTAGCGGGTAGTTGCGTGACACCAGTTTTAAATGTGCCCGCGCCGTCTTTGCATTCTCGGCAATGAAGTAATCGAGTTGTGCAGTGATTTTTTGAACTTCATCCGGAATGATGGATGCCAGCAGGTTGTCGGTTGCGTTCAATGCGGCGCTGAGTGTGTTGGGAATGAGGTAAAGAATGCCTGCCATGAATTCTGCTTTGCTAAAGTGAGTTGCCAAAAAATGAAACGCCAGCCTGAAGGAGCATGCTGGTAAGAGCAATCAGCGGCAGGCCGGTGAGTGCGGTCGGGTCGTTGCTGTCGATGGACTTGATCAAGACAATCCCGAGACCTTCGTTCTTGGCACTGCCGGCGCAATCGTAAGGTTGTTCGATGCGCAGGTAGGCGTCAAGTTGGCTGGACGGCAGGTTTCGAAAGGTGACGCGCGTTTCAATGTTAAGTAATTGTATTGCATTCGTCCCCGGATATTTTCGGGTGTCCAGCAAGCACAGTGCCGTGTGGAACACGACGCTGCGCCCCTGCATTTTTAATAATTGGGCGAGTGCATTTTCGTGGTTGCCGGGTTTGCCGATTTGTAGGTCGTCAAGGACGGCGACTTGATCCGATCCAATAATGAGCGCCTCGCCGTTTTGCCGTGCAATAGCCTCCGCCTTTTCCTGCGCGAGCCGTAGCGCGGTTTCCTGTGGTAGTTCTTCCGGAAATGCCGTCTCATCGATGTCGGGCGAAGCCATAGAAAACGGCAATCGCAAGCGACTCAGCAACTCACGTCGGTAGGTTGACCCTGATGCGAGTATGAGCCGTACCTGTTGCGGTTGATTAAACATGATTTGAAATGGAATTGAGCGTCATTGCAAAAAGTGGCTGTAACGCTTTGACTAATAACGAAAAAGGCTGCTATTATCGCAGGTTTTCCGGGTTCCAATTACTCTATGAATGCTCTGGTAATCGACGTGTTCGAGTTTTGCCGCTTGAAAGAGCGCCGGGAGGGCGAGGTAGCTGTTGCTGATTTGCCGCGACTTGCCAGTGAGGTTGCTGGTGATTCCGGTGTCATTGCCTGGTCCCTTCAAGGTGGCAGTGATCAATCTGGTCATCCCAGGTTGTTGCTGGAAATTTCCGGAGTGGTGAAGTTGTCTTGTCAGCGCTGTCTCGGCTCGTTGGACTTCGCGATATCGTCTAGCGCCAAACTGGTCATTGCGATAGATGAAGAAGAGGCGGATCGCATCGATGAGGTGCTTGCAGATGACGATACGGATGTCATCGTCGGAACTAAAACCTTGCTCATAGCGGACTTGATCGAAGACGAGGCATTGCTGTCGATTCCGGCATCAGTCAAGCATGACCTTTGCCCGGATGCAGAAAGTGCGGCGGTAGATGCTCTCAAAAAGCCGTCAGCATTCGCGGTATTAAAAGATTTAAAGCGGTAAAAAGAGTTTTAGTAGGAAGCCGAATACTGTTCACGGCCGTCATGTACAGGGTATCGCTCGGTTTTGTCGTAGTTGGACAGACCGACTATGTTAAAATTTGAGATCTTAGGGTTTAGGAGTAATCATGGCTGTTCAGCAAAACAAAAAGTCCCCGTCCAAGCGTGGCATGCATCGTTCACACGACTTCCTTGTTGCACCGCAACTGGCAGTCGAAGCTACAACTGGTGAGACGCACATGCGTCATCACATCAGCCCTACCGGTTACTATCGTGGCCGCAAAGTTCTGAAAACCAAAAACGACGAATAATATTCGTTGGTATCAAATTATAAAAAGCGGCTCAGCGTATCTTTTGGCTGGTGCCGCTTTTTTACGTGTTGACATATCCCGTTGCGTCAGTTTGAGTCACACCGAATTTCGGCTGTATAGCGGTTGGAGCAGGGTATTGAATCAAATCAATGACAATTAAAATTTCAATTGACTGTATGGGCGGCGATCATGGACCTTCGGTCACTGTCCACGCCGCTCTCTCTTTTGTTGATCACGAGCCAGATGCAGCACTTATTCTTGTCGGCAAGGAAGAAATCATCCATGCCGAGTTGAAAAAGCTCAAGCGACTTGGTCATCCGAGAATCTCTGTTGTCCATGCATCTGAAGTTGTCGAGATGGACGACTCCATCGAGATTGCACTGCGACGAAAAAAAGAGTCCTCGATGCGTGGTGCCATCAATCTGGTAAAGACGGGTGCGGCGCATGCCTGTGTCTCGGCGGGTAATACCGGAGCGCTGATGGCCGTGTCCCGTTATGTATTAAAGACGATTCCGGGTATTCATCGTCCAGCGATCTGCGGCATCATTCCCAATCAAAAGGGTGCGCCTACCTACATGCTGGATTTGGGAGCGAACGTGGATTGCGAACCGCAGCACCTTTACCAGTTTGCCCTGATGGGCTCGGTGCTGGTCGCTGCGATGGAAGGCATCGCGCGCCCTACGATTGGATTGCTCAACGTTGGCGAGGAAGACATCAAGGGTAACGATCTCGTCAAGCGAACCGCTGCGCTGCTACGCGCTGATCATGATCGCGGTTCGCTCAACTTTTATGGCAATGTCGAAGGCAACGATATCTTTCAGGGAACGACAGACATCGTGGTCTGTGATGGCTTTGTCGGAAACGTCACGCTGAAAGCCTCCGAGGGATTAGGCCGCTTTGTGAAAAATGTGCTGGCGGCTGAGCTGCGTAGTTCACCGCTGAACATGCTGGGTGCCTTACTGGCGCGCGGAGCGTTGAAGGCAATTTCCCGTCGTATCAATCCGTCTCGTTACAATGGCGCAAGTCTGCTGGGACTGCGCGGGCTGGTTTTCAAGAGTCATGGTAGCGCAGACAAATATGGCTATGAATGGGCCATCAAGCGTGCGTACGATGCCGCAAAGAATGATGTGCTGTCGCGTATCTCGCTCACCATAGCGTCGATGATGCCGCAGGCTGACATTCTTCCTTTGGTCAATGATGGTGACCTGGTGATTGATTTGAATGAGCAGAATAGTGCATGACAACTTATAGCAAAATTATTGGAACAGGCAGTTGTCTGCCCCCTAATCGGGTCACCAACGAGCAGCTCGTCGCTCGACTCGCTGCGGACGGCGTAGAGACCTCCGACGAATGGATATTTTCACGCAGCGGAATTTCAGCACGTCACTATGCTGATCCCTCCGTGTTGTCCAGCGATCTTGCCGTAGAGGCGGCCCGGAATGCGCTTGATATGGCCGGTATGACAGGCAACGACATCGATTTGATTATCGTTGCCACGTCGACGCCAGATCATTTTGGCGGCTTTCCAAGTACAGCGTGCGTGGTTCAAAACAAACTAGGGATTACCAACGGTTGCGCCGCAGTGGACGTGCAGGCAGTTTGCAGCGGATTCATTTATGCCGTGTCGGTCGCCGACAGCTTCATCCGCTCGGGTGCCCATAAAAAAGTGCTGGTTATCGGAGCGGAAGTTTTTTCCAGGATTCTGGATTTCAAGGATCGCGGTACCTGTGTATTGTTTGGTGACGGTGCGGGTGCCATCATTCTTTCCGCCGCAACTGAACCAGGCATTCTCGCAACGAAGCTGCATGCAGATGGTCGCTACGGCGATATTTTGAATGTGCAAGGCGGTGTGAGTGGTGGTGTGCTTGCCGGGAGCGGATTCCTGACCATGGACGGTCCTGCAGTCTTCAAGCTGGCCGTTTCGGTGCTCGAAAAAGTTGCCGTCGAAGCGCTCGAAAGCGCGGGTATGACCGCCAGCGAACTTGACTGGCTGATCCCGCATCAGGCCAATATCCGCATCATGCAAAGCACGGCCAGGAAATTAAAAATGCCAGCCGAAAAAATGGTGGTCACCGTTGATCAGCATGGCAACACCTCGGCTGCATCTATTCCGCTTGCCCTCGATACTGCGGTACGGGATGGTCGGGTCAAGCCGGGGCAGCTGGTTTTGATGGAAGGCGTGGGTGGCGGTTTCACTTGGGGTGCAGTTGTTGCACGAATGTAGAGTCAATCCATTTTATTGAAGCGATCGCATGACAAAATTCGCCTTTGTTTTTCCTGGTCAGGGTTCTCAGGCCATCGGAATGCTTAACGCATTTGGTGACAATCTTGCTGTCAGAGATACCTTAGCCGAAGCGTCGGATGTGTTGAAGACAGATCTGGCTGGTCTGATTGCGACAGGTCCGAAAGAACTGCTCGACCTGACGACCAATACCCAGCCGGTCATGTTGACCGCCGGAGTAGCCATGTATCGCGCCTGGATCGCCGCAGGCGGGGCCGTACCCGATCTCTTTGCCGGACATAGTCTGGGGGAGTATTCGGCGCTGGTTGCCGCCGGTGTATTGTCGTTCAAGGATGCAGTTCCTTTGGTGCGTTTTCGCGCCGAGGCGATGCAACAGGCAGTACCCGTTGGTCAAGGCGGGATGGCCGCCATCCTGGGTTTGCCTGATGCCGATGTGATTGCGCTGTGTGCCGAGTCTGCGCGAGGCGACGTGGTCGAGGCGGTTAATTTCAACGCGCCTGCTCAGGTTGTTATCGCCGGAAGTAAAGCTGCAGTTGAGCGTGCTTGTGAATTGGCAAAGTCCAGAGGTGCCAAGCGTGCGCTGATTCTTCCTGTATCGGCTCCATTTCACTCGTCCCTGCTCAAGCCTGCATCGGATCGGTTGCGAGACTATCTTGAGCCGCTGCACTTTTCTGCTGGCCTTGTGCCTGTCATTAACAATGTCGACGTGGCGATCGTGAGCGACCCGGCGGCTCTGAAAGATGCGTTGGTGCGGCAGGCGGCGAGTCCGGTACGCTGGGTTGAAACGATTCAGAAAATGGCGTCGTCAGGCGTGTCGCACGTGATCGAATGCGGGCCGGGCAAAGTACTCTCGGGTCTGACCAAACGGATCGACAGTACCCTTATTTCGGATGCCATCGTCGATACCGCGTCGCTGGAGCGCGTGTTGGAATTGTTAAATGGAGCAGCAAGATCATGAGTTTGAATCTGCAAAACCAAATTGCTCTCGTGACGGGTGCATCGCGTGGTATCGGGCGCGCCATTGCACTTGAACTGTTGAATCAGGGAGCCATCGTCATCGGCACGGCCACCACCGAAAGTGGTGCTGCGGCGATTTCCACGTACCTTGACTCGCAGCGCGCCGGGGCCGGAAAAGGTGCAGTACTTGATGTCACCAACGCAGCTGCCTGTCTGGAGTTAGTTGAACGCATCCAGAAAGAATTCGGCGGGCTCTCCATTCTGGTCAACAACGCGGGTATTACCGCAGATCAGCTTGCCTTGCGCATGAAAGACGATGAGTGGGACTCCGTCATTGCGACAAACCTCACTGCGGTAGGTCGTCTGTCCAGGGCAGTACTGCGCGGGATGATGAAAGCCAAGACCGGGCGGATCATCAATATCACGTCGGTCGTTGGTTCAGCCGGGAATGCTGGCCAGATGAACTATGCGGCAGCCAAGGCGGGAGTCGCCGGGATGAGTCGCGCCCTCGCGCGCGAAATTGGCAGTCGTAACATCACTGTCAATTGCATTGCACCGGGTTTTATTGATACGGATATGACGAAAGCATTGGCCGAGTCGCAAATTGCCCAGTTGACGCAGCAAATCCCCTTGGGACGACTGGGACAACCTGAAGATATCGCCGCGGCAGTCGCTTTTCTGGCGTCGCCACAAGCGAGCTACATCACCGGTACAACCATTCATGTCAACGGTGGCATGTACATGAGCTGATTAAAATTGACTACTTAAGGCGGCATCTTGATCATTCTTTAGAATGAAAGCCAAAAGTAATTTCTCAATGCGCAAACCTGATAAAATGCGCGCACTTTCTGTCACCCAATCAATGGAGTATCACTATGTCCGATATCGAACAACGCGTTAAGAAAATCGTCGCCGAGCAACTGGGCGTCGCAGAAGCAGACATCAAGATTGAATCGTCGTTTGTCGATGACCTTGGTGCCGACTCACTCGATACCGTTGAGTTGGTCATGGCACTCGAAGACGAATTTGAAATGGAAATTCCAGACGAGCAAGCAGAAAAAATCACCACCGTTCAACAAGCTATCGATTACGCCAAGGCACACGTCAAGGCCTGAGTCGATCGCGTCTAGGAGAACCTATTGAGTCGCATACGCCAACGTCCACGTCGTGTCGTCATTACCGGCCTCGGCTGCATTTCACCAGTAGGAAACACAGTTTCTGAGGCATGGAATGCTGTGCTTGAGGGAAAGTCAGGCATCGCAACGATCACCAAGTTCGATGCAACTGCCTTCAGTACCCGGTTTGCCGGCGAAGTGAAAAACTTCAATGTCGAAGAATACATGCTGGCAAAAGAAGCACGCCACATGGATGCGTTCATTCACTATGGTATGGCCGCCGGTATTCAGGCGATGCAGGATAGTGGCTTGATCGTTACCGAAGAAAACGCCGATCGAATCGGGGTTATCGTCGGGTCCGGAATAGGTGGTTTGCCACTGATCGAGGAAACCCATGCGGAACTGACAGCACGTGGTCCACGTCGCATTAGTCCGTTCTTCGTTCCAGCCTCGATCATCAACATGATCTCAGGACACCTGTCGATCAAGTACGGCTTGCGCGGACCAAACCTTGCTATCGTTACGGCCTGCTCTACTGGGTTGCACTGCATCGGCACGGCAGGTCGCATGATTGAATATGGCGATGCCGATGTGATGATTGCTGGTGGTTCGGAGTCAACAATTTCACCGCTTGGTCTGGGTGGCTTTGCGTCAGCCAGAGCATTGTCGTCACGCAATGACGACCCTGCCGCAGCGTCTCGGCCATGGGATCGTGACCGTGATGGGTTCGTACTTGGCGAAGGTGCCGGAGTAATGGTGCTGGAAGAGTACGAGCATGCCAAGGCACGTGGTGCAAAAATCTATGCAGAGCTGCTAGGTTTTGGCATGAGTGCCGATGCGCATCACATGACCGCGCCGCTTGAAAATGGCGAAGGTGCGCGACGATGCATGATTTCAGCGCTGAGTAATTCAGGCGTAAATAGTTCTGAGGTCGACTATGTGAATGCTCACGGTACCTCGACGCCGCTTGGCGATATGGCTGAAACCGTGGCCATCAAACGGACTTTGGGTGATCACGCAAAGAATATCGTTGTCAGCTCGACCAAGTCGATGACAGGTCATCTGCTCGGTGGCGCTGGCGGTTTGGAGTCGGTATTTACTGTATTGGCAATTCATAATCAGAAGTCGCCGCCAACGATCAATCTTGATAATCAGGATCCTCATTGTGATCTCGATTATTGTGCGAATGTCGCCCGCGACATGGTGATTGACGTCGCAGTCAAAAACTCATTTGGCTTTGGTGGTACCAACGGCACATTGGTGTTCGGTAAGATCTGATGTCGCTGCCTTTCCTTCGGGTTCGCCCGGAAGAGGGCGGCGTTTTTTTTGGTTATGACAGATCAATCGCAGTTTCTGCGGTGGTTACTTCATCCCGCATTATCAAAATAATCTACTTGGCTATGTCTGTAATGCTCATCGTGATATCGATGGCATTGCTGAGCAATGCTCAGCCAGAACTGTCATCTCTCATGCGCGCCGTCTTGTCCGGTTTTGCATTCCTCTCCGCATGCGTAATTTTCATGCACGCAGCTGTTTCGCCTCCTCCTGTGCGTATTGATATTTCTGGTCAAGGGCAGATTAGACTTGTTCCCAGTAGAGATAACGTCCCCGCGTCATTGGTCAAGATATCCGCGGACGGCGATCGTCTGTTATCTCTGCAGCCGAACAGTCTTATTTTTTCGTCATTGCTGTTACTTAGATTGAAAGATGAAACAGGTCGTACTAATGCGCTGTTGATTTTTCCTGATTGTGTATCCTCATCTGCTTTTCGCCGTCTGTCCGTTGCATGTCGTTGGATAGCTGTGCAGAATCAATGAACCTCAAAAAAAATCACTAGCAAACCAGATTCATAGAATGAACTTTGTTCATTTCAACCAGTCAACAGTTTGGGCCGCGTCCGTGTTGCAAAAATATAAGGGAATGGGGATTGACGACAGAGCGCGATATTGATCAACTACTTGTCGAGCGGGTTCAGCGTGGCGACAAGAAAGCGTTCGAGCTGTTAGTGATCAAGTACCAAAGGAAGTTAATGCGATTGGTGTCGCGGCTTGTCCGCGACCATGCTGAAGCAGAGGATGTGGTTCAGGAAGCCTTTATCAAGGCCTACCGTGCACTGCCTCAATTTCGTGGTGATTCGGCGTTTTATACGTGGCTTTACCGGATCGGGATCAATACGGCTAAGAATTTTTTGGTGACCCAGGGACGTCGTGCACCGACATCAACGGATGCCGATGCGGAAGAAGCAGAAACTTTTGAAGACGCGGACCACCTAAGAGATATCAACACACCGGAGTCGATGTTGGCCACCAAGCAGATCGCCGAAACGGTGAATGTCGCAATGGGTGCATTGCCAGACGAATTGCGCACCGCAATCACCTTGCGAGAAATCGAGGGGTTGAGTTATGACGAAATCGCCGAGGCAATGGGGTGTCCAATTGGGACAGTGAGAAGCAGGATATTTCGTGCACGCGAGGCTATCGCCGAACGATTACGTCCGTTACTTGGAACCGCGATCGACAAACGTTGGTGAACGATTTGTTATGACAAACAGGGGTTGGTGTGGGTGATTTTGCGAGGTGGTTATGAGAGCAAGCGACATGATACGCGAGGAGATTTCGGCATTTGCCGATGGCGAGTTAGCACGGCATCGCTGTGACGAGGTTGCTAGAAAATTACGTCAGCCAGAGGAGCAGGACTGCTGGAATCTCTATCATCAGATAGGCGACGCTTTGCGCTCGGATGACATGACGGATAGCCTTAGCGCGGATTTCTTAACGCGACTGACAGCACGTCTCGATCTGGAGCCAGCGATCATTTCACGTCCTGCCGAGACGGATGTAGTTAATCCTAAAATGGTCCTCTCGCATGATGCGGTGCAATCCTTGAGGGCGTCCGGCGGGCGTTGGGCAAGCAGTCGGAAATTTATTGTTCCTGGATTAGCTGCCGCCGCAGCGGTGGTGTATCTCGGTCTGCCAAATTTGATGGTGGCGACCAATTCTGTTGGCAGCAAATCCTCGCTTGAATTGGCTGCGCAGTCTGGTACGGTTGGAACGCAACTTTCCGGTTTGATGGTTTCGCGAAATGGTGATGCTCCGTCGCCTGAGCGTGTAGAAGTCCTGCGGGATTCGCAGATGGATGAATATTTGCTTGCTCATCAGCAGTTTTCTCCATCACTGTACAGCAGCGCACAGTTTGCACGTTCCACTACTTTTGCAACCAATACGGGTAAATAATATTCATGCGGCAAACACTCGTTGCGTTCAAGTTTGTCGTCCTCTTGTTGAGTTTGATTGCTTGTTCTGCCAAGGCAAATGATCCCATTGCGTCTGACGAAAGCCGCGATGCGCAGAGCTGGCTGCAGCGTATTCAAGTTGCGGCTAAAAAAGTGAATTACTCGGGTACGTTTGTGTATCAGCAGGCCAGCCAAGTGCGTACTTCCCGCATTACGCATATTCTCGATGGTAAGAATGAAGTAGAAAAGCTCGAGATCCTGGATGGGAAACCGCGCGAATATATTCGGAATAATGACGAGATCATTTGTTATGTTCCCGAATCAAAGACTCTACTGATCGAGAAAAAGGGCGCTCAGGATGTTTTCCCAGCAATATTGGCCTCAAATGGGACCGACATCACGCTCTACTATACTGTGCGGCGCGGTGAGTCAGTACGTGTCGCGGGCTACGATTCATTGGCGTTGATATTGGACCCGAAAGATAATTTGCGTTACGGATATAAACTCTGGGCGGAGAAGACGACCGGCTTGCTGTTGCGCGCACAGACGATCAACGAAAATAATGTTGTTGTAGAGCAAATAGCATTTACGCAGTTGGAAATCGGGAATATCAATCGTAATCGGGTTAAGCCGAGCTTCATCAATACCTCGGGCTGGCATGTAGAGCACAGCATCATGTTGCCAATGTCGACTCCGGGCTGGGCAGTCAAGAGTGTGCCGGCCGGATTCAAGCTTGTGCGCGAAATGAAGCGGGTCGTTTCCGATGTACCTGCGCAGGAAAATTCAGCGAGCCTCGGTGTGTCAGCGTCCACTTCTCAGCGCGAGTTAACGCAATTGGTATTTTCGGATGGATTTGCCGCAATTTCTGTTTTTATTGAACCCGGTTCACGCAGTAAAACAGAGGGCTCAATGCAGCAAGGTGCCATGAATATCACCGGTAAGCGACAAGGTGATTTTTGGCTTACCATCGTAGGCGAAGTGCCTGCTGCATCGATCAAGCAGGTTGCCAATTCCATTGAATTCAAAGCTAGATAATGACTCTATGAAATCACCTATTTTTAAAGCACGAAAAATTTATTCGCTGGCTCTCAGTGCGGCACTTGTATTGAGTGCTCAAGCAATGATGGCTACGCCTGCAACTGCGGCCATTGCGGCGACAGCAGTAGTGGGACTACCTGATTTCACTGACATGGTAGAGAAAGTGGGCCCGGCAGTAGTAAATATCCGTACAACGGAAAAAGTGAAGTCAGGGGCCGGTGCCTCTGGTGCCGGTGCAGATGATGAAGAAATGCAGGAGTTTTTCAAGCGTTTCTTTGGTGTTCCGGTCCCACCCCGGCAGCAGCAGCCAGATCGTCCGGCACGTCCAAAGCATCCTGGTGCCCCACAGCCAGATGAAGAGGTGTCGCGCGGAGTCGGTTCGGGCTTCATTATTTCTGCAGACGGTTACGTGATGACCAACGCCCATGTCGTGGAAGGTGCGGACGAGGTCTATGTCACGTTGACTGATAAGCGTGAATTTAAGGCAAAGATTATCGGTTCCGACAAACGAACTGACGTCGCGTTAGTCAAGATCGAAGGCGCAAGCCTTCCCCGATTGGCGTTGGGTGATTCGAGCAAGGTCCGAGTGGGCGAATGGGTAATCGCAATCGGTTCGCCATTTGGTCTCGACAATACCGTGACGGCTGGCATCGTTTCTGCCAAGGCCCGTGATACCGGTGACTACCTGGCGTTGATACAGACTGATGTCGCGGTCAATCCCGGTAATTCTGGTGGACCATTGATCAATATGCGTGGTGAAGTCATTGGTATCAACTCGCAGATATACAGCAGGTCAGGTGGCTACATGGGCATCTCGTTCGCGGTGCCTATTGACGAAGCGATGCGGGTCTCTGACCAGTTAAAACAGTCCGGTAAAGTGACCCGTGGCCGCATCGGTGTGCAGATTGGTGAGTTGACAAAAGAAGTCGCCGAGTCGCTTGGGCTGACAAAGGCACAAGGTGCTTTGGTACAGCGAGTGGAAGCGGCCGGACCGGCCGAAAAAGCGGGCGTTGAAGCTGGCGATATTATTCTGAAGTTCAATGGTGTCAATATTGATCGCTCCAGCGACTTGCCGCGTCTGGTTGGTAGTACAAAGCCAGGGAGCAATTCGGTGGTAACCGTATGGCGTAAAGGTGCCAGTCGTGACCTGAAAATAATTGTCGCCGAAATGGAGGCGGAAAAAACCGCCAAGCGCGAAGAGAAAAAGCCTAAAGTCGAACAAGTGGCCAATTCTCTTGGACTCGTTGTCAGTGATCTCACTGATGCACAAAAGAAAGAACTCAAGGTTGATGGCGGTGTTCTCGTCGATGGGGCCGAAGGTGCGGCGTTACGTGCAGGCTTGCGTGCAGGTGATGTCGTACTTCGCCTGAATAATACGGACGTCAAGGATGTAAAGCAGCTTGCTGCCTTGATTGCCAAGCTTGACTCCAAGAAAATGGCCGTAATTCTGGTCCGTCGTGGCGACGCATCGCAGTTCGTGCCAATTCGTCCCGGCACGCAGTAATAGCGCCATTAGCCAACAGGACTGCCTCGATTTCGAGGCAGTCCTGTTTCATTTTTTGCAGGTGTTGCTTGATCTATTTCACTTTGTATTCGCGTAGTTATTGTCATTTGTGTGATGACATGCTCGTTGCGTTGCGTGCTCAATTGGGCACGTTGCTGGTTGATATACGTGTCCTTGATGTTGATGAAGATCCCGCTCTTCTGGAAAAGTACGATGAACTGGTGCCCGTATTGAATGGTCGTTACGACAATGGAGCTGACATTGATCTCGGTCAGTATTTTCTGGATGTTGATCGATTGTCCCGATTTATTGCAGCACGACCCTAAGCCACTTTATTTTTGACAGTTCAGCCATCGTTCACGACTTGCATCCTTCAGGCGCTGATTGATTTCAGGCGGGATTTCACGGGCTTTCCCCCCTGGAATCCGGTAAGATGCGTGGCTGTTTAACCTCCTAAAACAAGGCGCTCGCCTGAGGAACATATCCTCGTCCGGAGCGCCTTTTTTGTAATCGCGCTCTAGTCCATGAACAATATTCGCAATTTTTCTATCATCGCTCATATCGATCACGGCAAGTCCACACTTGCTGACCGCATCATCCAATTGTGCGGCGGCTTGTCCGACCGTGAAATGGAGGCTCAGGTGCTTGATTCTATGGATATCGAACGTGAGCGTGGTATCACCATCAAGGCGCAAACTGCGGCGTTGTCTTACAAATCACGCGATGGCCAAATTTATAATCTGAATCTCATTGATACACCGGGTCATGTCGACTTCAGTTATGAGGTCAGTCGTTCCTTGTCTGCGTGTGAGGGGGCTTTACTGGTTGTCGATGCCTCGCAAGGCGTGGAAGCCCAAACGGTGGCCAATTGTTATACGGCACTTGATCTTGGTGTTGAAGTTGTTCCTGTACTCAATAAAATCGATTTGCCTTCGGCCGACCCTGAGAATGCCATTGCAGAAATAGAGGAAGTCATCGGGATTGATGCTTCAGAAGCGGTGCATTGTTCGGCAAAAAGCGGACTGGGTGTCCAGGATGTGCTGGAGTCATTGATTGTCAAGGTGCCGCCTCCGAAGGGGGACCCCGCTGCACCGCTGCAGGCGTTGCTGGTCGACTCGTGGTTTGATAATTATGTTGGTGTCGTCATGTTGGTGCGGGTTTTCAATGGCACGCTGCGTGCCAAGGACAAGATATTGCTGATGGCAAATGGTTCGGTTCATTTGACCGAAAGCGTTGGCGTGTTCACGCCCAAGTCGGTGACTCGGGAAACCATCTCTGCTGGTCAGGTGGGATTCATCATCGCAGGCATCAAGGAACTCAAGGCAGCCAAGGTCGGTGACACGATTACCCTCGCCAGTCGGCCGGCTGCAGAGCCGTTGCCCGGTTTCAAGGAAGTGCAGCCACAAGTTTTTGCGGGTCTCTTTCCGGTTGAAGCGAATCAGTACGATGCACTCCGCGATTCGCTTGAGAAATTAAAGTTGAATGATGCAGCACTGCAGTACGAGCCTGAAGTTTCGCAAGCGTTGGGCTTCGGCTTTCGGTGCGGATTTCTCGGCTTGTTGCACATGGAGATTGTCCAGGAGCGACTCGAACGCGAGTTCGATATGGATCTCATCACGAC
>CANFED010000030.1 GCA_947445995.1 Oxalobacteraceae bacterium
CGTCGACACCTGGAGTGAGCACCGTCATCCGGCGTGACAGGATGGCTCCGCCAGTCGCACTGGACGACGAGCGTTCAAACGACGATAGCAACAAGGGCGCAACCGGACCACCGGTACTGATACGCATCACAGTCACATCGGCCGGTGGCAAGCCATCCAGCGGGTTGAGAAAATACATCCTGCCGTCACCGCGATCGCAACCATCCTGATCAGGAATCAATGAGCGAAAGGCCATCAGGCCAGAGTCCGCCAGCGCAGGTTCGACCTGTCGCTCGCCAGTGCGCGTCGCATCGGGAAAGTCGAGATACCAGCCTTTTCGGTCCGATGCCTCGTTGCCATAGACGAACGGTGCACCCTCGATGGTGTAACGATCAGTTCCCAGCTTGCGGGCGGTGCGTCCGACCAGCGCCTGACGGACGATAGGCGGTTGACCGCGCTGGCCCGTGTCATGAACCGCATAAAGCGATTGGATTGCATGATGCGTCGCAAGCCCTTCTGCTGGCGCAAGCAGACGGCCCGATCCAAACAGCACCAGATAACCGCCGCCCGGAGCAAAAACAACACTCGGCTTTGCCACGATCGGCTGAAATTTGCCACGGGAATCCGTAGCGGCAAACAGGTGCCTCGCAGTCGGCCACGGTGCCACGCCGGAAAAATCGAAACGCCACACGATGCCGGCAAGGTCGCCGGCATAGGCAACCCGGATCGTGTTGTCTTCGTCGGGCACCAGTGTGGCAGCGCCCAGGCCTGTTGGACCGGTGTCGAATTTGAAGTAATTCACATTGACCTGCCAGCGCGCGCCGGCAGGTTTGTCCAGCCCCAAAAGGAATAGCCGACCGGGGCCATCCAATCCGGCGCTCGCCTGTCCCGTTGAAACAACGACAAAATGACGCCGCTCGCCGGTACGGACCTGAAATGTGCCGATGGACGGAATACCGGTCACGACACCCATATCGGCATCGTCGAGATCACTGAATTCCCACAGTGCACTGGCACTTTTACCAAATTCATCGGGACGACTGACATCGAACGCAACGACTCCTTTGGCACCCGTTCCGGCAGCTGCGGCAAGAATCGTCCTGCTCACTCCGTTCAGACGCACATCCTGCAGCGCCAGCTTGCCGTCAAACCAGGAACGAGGCGGACTTGACAAACTGCTCAAGCGTCCCAGTTCCGGCAACAGGAAGCCCGGCACGTAGGCAAATAGTTCTTTACCGTCGGTGGCTGAAAAAGCGTGCAGCATGCCGTCATTGGCACCGACAAAAATCGTCGCGCGCCCGACGTCATTGACTCCATGAAGCTGGGTATCGCGCGGCTTGCTGGCCAGCACCGGTGTGCTGTTGAGTATGCCGCCCAACACCGACTTGCGCGGTCTGAATGAGCCAGACCTATTCCCCTGTTCCGCATCACGTTCTCCACGTAAATAATTGACGCGCTGCTCGCCTAATCCATCGCGGCGATTGGCTCCCGGCAGCTGGTTCAACCCTTGTTTTTGCAACGCAGTCAGGTTTCTCCAGCGGAATTCGACAGTCTTGCCCGATGCATGATCAAACGTCCAGATACTGCGCTGCATCACGCTCTCATCTGACGTCACCGGCCATTGCTCTGCGGCGTCCCACAATGCCGCACCAATCGGCTTGGTCCCCGCGACGATATTCCCAAGTGGGAATTTTTTCAGGCTACCTGACCACGATTTTGACTCGAATCCGGCACGCCACAGCCACTTTCCCAGCGGGTCAGCCACCTGCTGGGTGACGTTGATTTCCGAATTCCGGTCAGACACCGTCATGCAAGCAAGGGATTTCAACTGCGCATGCGCAGCAGTGCAGCAAAGACTACAGAGCATGCACAGCAGTAGTTGACCCGGCTTCAAGGCAAGCTCCCCTTCCGGTAAAAAGTCTGTAACACGACCTCACTGGCGGCCTCGGCACCAAAACCGATCGCCGTGACCCTGTAAAAATACTCGGGATGCTCGGCACTGTAGCCAGCCTGTCGGTAAGGCATCAGTTCGATGAGGTAACGCGGCAACTTGGCTGGCAGCGCGCCCACACCGGTTTGCATCGAGCGTCCTGTAAAGCGGCCATAGGGCACCGCCACATCCCTGTCATGTCTAGCACCGTCTTGTCCATGTTGAACGACCTGTAACCAGCTGGGCGCATCGGCGTCAACAGATTGTCTGCACAAGCCCTGATAAAGATTGGAAACACCGCGCTGACAGTCATCGCCGACCTCGTCCGGAAAGCCTGCCTTGCTGTTGCCAGCAAATAGAGTGCTACGTGACAAGTGCGGCTCCGGTGAACCTTCGATATCAAGTTCGGCATCCCGCAAGCCGGCCTCGGCAGCCTGAAAAGCAGCCTCCCTGTCGCGATAGCTGCGCGCTGCCTTCTGATCCTGCAAACTGATCTGCAACGCCGACAGTGCCAGCAATGAAACGGCCATCAGCCAGACCAGCACAATGACCAGCGTGATCCCGCTCTGATGACGACTCATCGTGGCATCCCCAAGGTGGCATTGCGAACGCGTATCGTCGTTGTAAAGAGCTTGCGCAAGCGATTGCGTTCTTTTAAGGGCAGTTCGCTTTCGACAATTCGCGTGCCTGAATCAACGCCTGCCTGTTGCGCCGGATAGGAGGAGCCGAACAGATAAAAGGTCCGGTCCAGCGTATCGGTACGAACGGCCTGCATGCTGCGCACGAGTAGTGCAACCCGGATATCGGTGATTTTTTTCCAATACGTCTGTCGATTGCGGTCCTGCGCGCGCTGCTCCGGCGTAGCGCCGTGCAAGACCAGTCCCTGGTCCAGACTGTCAATTTGAGATGCCGTCAGAAAGCGCGTCGGCATCGCTGCGGCGTCCGGTCCGACTCCGTACAAAACCTGGAACGACTCCACACCACGAACTATCGCCGCCGATGACCAGTGACTGTGCCCTTGATATTTACAATGTAATTCGGGCTCGCCGCGGGCGTCTCTGGCAACATAAAAAATGCTCCAGCCCGATAACGATCCGGGTGGATTGATTGCCGGGATTGGGACATTAAAGCCGGCACAATCAACCACCGATCCATCGTCGGCACCGGCAAAACGCAGGGCCAGCACGTCGCTGCCATTGACTGCCGTCGGCAAGGCCTGATCGATACCCTGTGTGCCTGCTTTGAGCGAACGTGCATCGAGGCCGCTGATCGCTGCATCGTACCCGTCATTGCCCTGCTCAAGTACTGCCGGACTGGCCAGATCGGAAGAACCACTCAGGCGCACTGCACGGGCTATGCTGTCGATCGCATAGCGGCTTGTTTCAGATAACTCGACGGTGCTTTCCTGCAGATCATAGGCGCGCCGTGCGGCCTGAAAGACGGTCCCGGCAACCGCAACAATGAACAAGCCGAGGGCTAGCCCAATCAATAATTCGACCAGACTCAGGCCGCGTTGCACATCAATCTTCACGTGACTAGTCGACATGCAACACCAGTTGCGGTCCGTTGCTGCTGGCGTTATCGCCGGCAAACGTTGCACGAGCTTGCCAGCCTAGCTTGATCCATAGCGGCGCGCTGGATGTTGCTCCTGCATCGCACTCCCATCGCCATGCCCTGGTACCGACCTGCCAAGGCGTCGTATCGCGACAAATACGCACCCGCCCTGTCGGCAAACGCGCCGCTATACGCGCTCGCCACTCATCGAACAGGAATGCGGCAAGCTCGTCGGCGTCACATTTGCCGGATGAACCATAACAAGGTGTCGATGACGAGGGTGAGAAGGTCGCTGGTGCCGCCGCATCATAGTCAAATTGGGCGAGTGCCATTGTGCTGGCGCGTCCGCGCAACTGATCGGCGATATCGATGGCCAGATGCAGGGCCACCGATTCGGCATCGACCTGCTGCGCGACGCGCATCGACGAGAGCAGCAACGCCAGTACACCAAGGACACCGAGTGCGAGGACGAACAGCGAGATCAGTACTTCAAGCAGCGTGAAACCACCGGGACAAGAGAGGCGCATGAGACGACGTGAAAATTGTTAATGCCATCAAGGTTAGTGACAACTTATCGTCAAAAATTAATCTATCGACTAGGTTTGAGGCGACTCAATACTTACCGATTCCGGCAGAACGTCAACGTCGCCAATTGCAAACGCTGTGGTCATGCCAACCAGCGTTTCGCCACCACGCTGGTTGGGTACAATACGTCCATGTCTGAATTCGATTTAATCGCCCGTTACTTCACCCGCTCTGATCGCGGCCATCCTTCCGTACTGCTGGGCATCGGAGACGACTGCGCATTGCTCAAGCCCGTGCGGCTGCAACAAGCTATTTCGATGGACATGCTGGTGGAGGGACGTCACTTTTTGCCCGGCGCAGATCCCGTCGCGCTTGGACACAAGTGCCTGGCAGTCAATTTATCTGACCTGGCGGCAATGGGTGCGAAGCCCGTCGGATTCACGCTTGCGCTTGCGCTGCCTGACATCGACGAAGACTGGCTGCGAGGGTTTTCCGATGGTCTGTTTGCCTTGGCGGATCGACATGGTTGCACTCTGATCGGCGGTGATACGACAAAGGGGCCCAGGACCATCTGTATCACCGTCTTTGGTGAACTGGATGCTGCCGGCGCGCTGCTGCGCAGTGCCGCCCGCGCCGGTGACGACATCTGGGTCTCCGGTACGCTCGGGGATGCCCGCCTGGCGCTGGCCTATCGACTGGGTGAACGCGAACGCGATGAGACTGCGCTGGCACTGTGCTCACCACGCATGGACCGCCCTACCCCGCGCAACGAACTCGGGATGGCACTGGTCGGTGTCGCTCATGCAGCCATTGATATCTCGGATGGACTTGGCGGAGATCTCGGACACATCCTGAAGCGTTCGGGCGTCGGCGCAACCGTTGACGTCGATGCACTGCCTGCCGGACCGGCGCTGGCCAGTCAGTCGGTGGCATTGCGGCGCGAGTATTGCGTGGCAGGCGGCGATGATTACGAACTTTGTTTTACCGCACCACACGCCAATCGGCAGGCCGTCCTGGATGCCGCACACCGCGCGCAGACGATGGTCACCCGCGTCGGCCGTATCGATGCGTTGCCGGGACTGCGACTGACTGACTGCTCCGGCATCGACCTCGGTCTGACCTATCCTTCATTCGATCACTTCACCACCCCATGACCAATCAGCAACCTCCCATCAAAAAACCGACCGGGCAGTTCATGCTCGCGCATCCGGCCCACCTGATTGCACAAGGCCTCGGCAGTGGCTTGTCGCCCGTCCTGCCCGGTACCAGCGGAACCTTGTTTGGCTGGCTGACGTTTAATCTGATGACCCAGCGCTGGCCAGATTTTTTTACCGATGCGAATTGGGCGATCGTCATCGTGGCAGGATTTTTGATTGGCATGTGGGCTTGTGCAAGAACAGGACGCGACTTGGGTGTCGCCGATCACGGCAGCATGGTGATCGATGAAATTATTGCTTTCTGGATCGTGCTTCTTTTGTTGGCACCTGCGGACTTCAACACCCAATGCTGGGCATTTTTGTGTTTTCGCTTTTTTGACATGGTCAAGCCGCCACCTATCGGCTACTTTGATCGACGCTTCAAGGGCGGCTTTGGCGTGATGTGGGACGACATCGTTGCGGCTTTCTTCACGTTGCTGGCCTTTGCTTTCTGGCGCATGTAATTGTGCTTGCCTCACGGCATAGAGGGGGAATGCGCGCCATGCCGTGAGGCGGATAGTTACTTGTAGACGCCGCTACCCAGAATGACATCACCCACTTTTTCGACATAGCTGGTTTTGGATTCGACCGCCTTGGTAAGCGGATTGGCCCACTTGTAATCAACCCAGCCACTGCCGGCCTTGCTATTTGCCACTTCGATGAAATTTTTGACGATCGGCTTGCCATCCGCGTCGCGCAAGTCGAGCAGATTCTTGCCTATCAATTTAGGGTTGGCACCATGAGCCAGGTTGGTACCGTCACCACTGGCGCTGTACGCAAAAATATACAGGTCGCGATCGACAAACGGACCGTCGGGCTTGTTGAACTCGGCGAAGGCCTTCTCTTTTCCGTTTTCCCTCAAATAAGCAGCGGCTTTTTTTACCAAAGCAACAGCTTCGTCTTTCGAACCTTTTTCTGCCGCAACAGCGACACTCGTCATCAACAACGCGAATACGCTCAAAACAAGACTTTTCAGCAAATATTTCATGGGTGTTTCCTCAGGTTATTTTTCGATTTGAAAGCTTGGCGCAGGTCTTGCCCCAAATGCCGCTTGCCGTTCCTGAAGCGACTGGTGGTCGAACAGGCCCTGCAGCGCCATGACTAGAGCCAGTGTCTGGAACACCGACTCGCGAAAGATATTAATGGATACAATTGGCATCCATAATGAGGAATCACAAACAAATCGCCTTGTTTTACCTTGAAAAATATGCATTTTTCCAGGCGAAAAATAGCCCGTACCACGCGCTGAAAATAATTTTTCACGTATATTTCCACCATATTTTGCGCGTAAGATAATGACAAAAACTCTTAACATGCGACACAACCATTCGGAACTGTGATGACCAAAGAAAAGAAACCTGGTGACTCTCCATCCACACTTCCAGAGCCTGTACGCCAAACCAAAATCCCTATCGTTTCATCATCCCACCTCGCTTCAGGGCGCAGTGCTGAATTAAGTGAATTCGAGTTCGGCCTGATTATCGCGAGCAATGCCTTCAACCGCTGGGCGGTACGTTGCATCTCTGCCGTCGGCATGAAAGACATGACGATTACCGATGTGCTCGTGCTACACCACATCAATCATCGCGCGCGGGAGAAAAAGCTTGCCGACATTGCATTCATCCTCAATATCGAGGACACGCATGTGGTCAACTACTCGCTAAAAAAATTGCAAGCGCTCGGTTTGGTGAAAACCGAGAAACGCGGCAAAGAGGTGCTCTATTCGACCAATGAGGCAGGTCAGGATGTCTGCAAGCGCTACTTCGAAATCCGCGAACAGGTACTGGTATCCGGTCTCAGCGGAGACGGCACCGAAAGCTTCGAGTTGAGTGAACTCGCACGCTTCCTGCGCATCCTGTCAGGTTTGTATGAACAGGCGGCGCGTTCGGCAACCTCGCTCTGACTAGACTTAGTACCCGAAAGCGCGGGCTGAGCGATAAAACACGAAGCTGACGACCCAGGCCAAGGTCAGCGGCCAGACCAGCGCCAGCAGAGTAAAGGATCTGCTGCGTGACTCGGTACGTATGGTGGCGATCGTGGACAGGCACGGGGTATAAATCAACGTAAAGAGCATGAAGCTGTAGGCCTGTACCCAGTCAATTTGATGGGCCATCGTCGACATCAGTGCGCTGCCGTCCATGCCGTAAATGACGGCAAGTGAGCCAATCACGATTTCCTTGGCAACGAAACCGAAGATCAGCGCAATCGCGAGTTGCATGTTGATGCCGATCGGATCGAGGATAGGCGCAAGGCTAGTACCGAGCCACCCGGCAATCGTTCCGCTGCTGGCCGGTGCCACATTGGTAGGGAAGTTCGTCAGCACATAAACCAGCACCACGCCGATAATAATGAACTTGGTCGCGCGATGCATGAAGTGATGGACTTCCTGCCAGCCCCGCAACGCCATCTGACGCCAGGTTGGAAAACGGTATGGCGGCATTTCGAGAATGAACGGTTCATTATTGGCAAACTTGGATTTGAACAGCAATGCACTCAAGAGCGTTGTGGCAAAACTCATCATGTACAGACTGAACAGCACTAATGGTGCTTGCGTCGGAGTGAAGAGCGCAGCAATGAAAAACACGAACACCTGCAAACGTGCAGAACACAGCGAAAACGGGATAACCAGCATCGTCAACAGGCGCAACGGCCGGGAGCGCATGACGCGCGTGCCCATCAGGGCAGGAACGTTACAACCGAAACCCATTAACACCATCACGAAACTGCGGCCATCAAGTCCCATCTTGGCCATCAGCGCATCCATCAAAAACGCGGCGCGCGACAGATAGCCACTGTCCTCGACCAGCGCCATGAACAGGAAAAACAAGACAATCAACGGAACAAAGCTGGCAACGGTACCAACGCCGTTATAGACGCCATCCAGCAGCAAGCCTGTTACAGCTGCAGGCAAAACCGACAGCAATGGTTCCAGCGCCGTTGTCCGTATCAGCTGGAATAGCCATGCGAGACCATCCTGGATCGGCTTGCCAAGAATAAAAATTCCTTGGAATAACAAAAACATGATGAAGAAAAAAATCGGCAATCCTGCTACCGGGTGCAGCAATACACGGTCCATCCGTTGGGTCAATTGATCCGATGCATGAGCGGGAATCTGGACCGACGTAGTCATGACCTGCGCCATCGCGGCCTCAAGCACTGGCTCGGCTAACGGCGGACTGGCGAGATTGGTGATCACCGGAGGACGATTCCCGTTGAGCTCTTTCTGGATGAGCTGGTAGGCACTCTGATAGCCATTCCCGTACTTGGCAGAAATAAGCGCGACGGGGCACTCAAGCAGACCTGACAGCTGCTCTGCATCAATCGTAATGCCGAGTTTTTTTGCTTCGTCCGACATGTTCAGCAACACCACCATCGGCACGCCGAGATGTTTCAGTTGTAGCACCAGGCTAAGCTGCCGCTCGATTTGCGCAGTATTAATGACCACCAGCGCCAGATCGACCGGATTGAGGGACAGGAAACGACGCACCACCTCCTCATCCTCGGAAAACCCTTGAAGGTCATAGATGCCGGGCAAGTCGATCGCTTCGACCATGCTTGCGCCAATCAATACCTTTGCACCCAGCAAGTCAACCGTCACACCGGGCCAGTTACCGACTCGCGCCGAAGCACCGGTCAAGCGATTGAAAAAAGTGGATTTGCCGGCGTTGGGCATGCCCAGCAATGCAATGCGCTTCATGCGCCAGCCACACCATCGACTGGCACTACCTGCACCCGTGCCGCTTCGCTTTTCCTGAGCATGATGTCGGTTGTACCAACACGGACATGCAATGGCCCCGAAAAAGCCGCGGACCGGAGTAACTGAACTTGCTTGCCGATACGCAAGCCCATTGCGGTCAGGCGCAGATAGAGCTCGTTTTGCGCATCCAGTCCGGAAATGACCGCGGACTGACCAGCATGCAAAGATGAAAGAAGTGTTGAAAAAGGCGCGGAAGGGACCATGGGACAACCGTCAGATGAGAATGATTCCGATTATGGCACCAGATCCATTCTGGCGCTAGCCACCGCTCGTTTATGTGGGATGACTGCGCCAACCGGATGCATGACAGCATGCAAATAGGGCACGCATTGCAACCGGTCGATGGAACTGTTGTGCCGTTACCGCCACCAACCTTTGACAGCACCAGACATCGCTTTTCAATCCTATTCTGGCCCCAGAAAAAAGCACACAAGGAGATTCAAATGCCAGTTACCTCTGCAAACCGACCTGTCTTAGCGCGGGTCGAATCAATGCCTAACCTCCCACAGGCTCCCAAAAATGAACTGCCAGACGTCAGGTCCCAGGCAGGAAACACATCTCCTCCCACGCTCGCCGCAAAGGATAACGGAACGCGCCAGCGCTTATTCAAAAACGCCCTGAAGGGCGCTTTGCCGGACCAGATGAAAGCAGCCGGGCAGAGTAAAGTCGCACCCAAGGAAAATCGGGATGAGGGTTCCAAAAATCAAGGCGAACATCACTCTGGCAAAAGAGATGCTCCTGCAATTGCTCAGCCCCGCGCCGGAGGAACCAAACCGGCATCCAAGCCCGAACCCCAACCCGCAGCCAAGGAAGATAAAGGGCATCCGTTCCTCGACCTCTTTGGCAAATTTGGGGAGGTCTTCCAGCATGCCATGGACATATCCAGCAAATTATTACAGCAAGTAACCGAAATGCTGATGGCGACCATAAGCAGAGCATCAAAGTCGGCCGATCAAGTCAATAGGTTGTAGCCATCCGGGCATCTCGGCTAGCGGCATTAGTCATCGAAAGAAATCTCAGTTTTTAGTTCGGTTTGCCACATTGCCTTAGTCGAGCCGTCAATGTACAAGAACGTCCTGTCCGGGCTAGCAACAGGATGCGACGTCAACCGGCAATTAGCGACAGCCAGCCCGAACCGAGCAATACGTTTCAGCGTTTAACACCGTTTCGTCCGATCGAGTCTTTTTCACAAAGGCACCATCATGTCTCCAGTTAGCCCTGTCACCTCTGCCAGCACATCGGCAGTCGGTCCATCAACGCTGCGAATCGAGATTACCTCACCGACCAATGCCGATAACCAGGCTTTCGCGCAAGCAATGCAACAACATACCGCGGCCCCCGGTCTGACACCCGCCGACACCGGCTCAAACAAGATGTCGATGTCTGGCCAGCTGCTCAACCGCGCGACCGATCTGGCATCCGAGGTACAAAAGGATCAGCAATACGTTTCCCATATGCTGGAACATGCGACACAGACCGGCGACCAGATGACCATGATGAAGGCGATGCTGGCGCTGAACGACTACCAGACGCGGGTGCAATTTGTCTCAAAGACGATTTCGAAGGCGTCGACCTCAGTGGACCAACTAACCAGGATGCAATGATTATGTCGATCTCCATTTCGCGCATCCGAGCCATCTTGCCTCGCTGGGTATTACAAGTCTCGTTGCTGCTGCTGATGTGGGGATGCAGTCAAGTATCCAATCTGCAAACCAATTTGCAGGACGCCGATGCCAATGAAATTGTCGCACTGCTTCGCCACAATGGCATCGAGGCCAAGAAGATAACGACCAAAGAAGGCGTCACCCTGACTGTGCGCGAAACCGATGTGCCTCGGGCTACCGACATCATGCGTGCGGCAGGCTTGCCGAAACGTTCGCTCTCGAACCTCGGCACGGTATTCAAGAAAGAAGGCATGATTTCAACGCCACTGGAGGAGCGCGTGCGGTACATCCATGCACTATCCGAAGAGCTTGAGTTCACGCTGCAGCAATTCGATCATGTCGTCAGTGCACGGGTTCACGTGGTGTTGCCGGAACGAATCGCTCCGGGAGAACCTATTCAGCCTTCTTCTGCTGCCGTTTTTGTCAAATACACCGCACCGTTTGATGAAGATACCAATATCCCGCGCATTACCAATCTGGTCGCATCAAGTATTCCGGGCTTGTCCGGAGTCGAAGGACGCTCGAAGGTATCGGTCGTGCTGGCACCTGCTGGTGCCGCTCCCGCAGGCGTCGAATGGGAATCGATCGGCCCGTTCGTGGTCCAGAGTGAATCCGCGTCAAACCTGACATGGACGCTGGCATTGCTGACGCTGACGAGTCTGGCAGGGGTTGCAGCGATGTTGTGGCTTGCTCTGACCAGCACCAAAATTGGCAAGGTGATGAACGCACGCGGGTCAGCAAAAATGCCGAGCAACTCGACCGCCACGTAATGTTGCCGGAAACATTCATGTTGTCGGAGACATTTATCGACTGGTGGTTTAGCCCGTGGAGCATCGGCACCACATCCGATACAGCCGAGCATGGTCTGATCGCGCGACGCGACGGTTATCAGGCATGGTGCGCCAATGCCCGGATACCCGGCGACTTGCCTTTGCACTTTGATCCGGCCTGGAGCAGTGTCGCGATGCTGGACGGACTGACGTTGCAGTCTGCGGCTAGCCTGTTCATGGGGTTGATTGCCGCCCGCCAGCCCGATCAGGAAGCACTGCGGGGTTTACCACTGGGCGATCAAAAATGGTGCCGAGCCATTGCGGCAACCCAGCCATTGCATGCCTATGTCGTACCGCATCCCGATAGCAGCGACAGCCTTGACGTCTGCGGACTGGCAGAAATGGCCATTCGACTTGAACAGGGCTTCCCTGGCCTCTGGCCACGGCTGCAACTGCACTTACCCGCACAGAGCAAAGCCGGCATCAAGCTACGCATGCAAAACAATTGGGCCACCCCGGAAGACATTCTCCGGTCCACCACACGTTCACAGCGTTGCTGGCGCCTGTGTCAACAACGCAGCGAGGAAAATTCATGACGTTTTGTATCGATTCCATTGAGTGCGATGCGGCCTTACGCCCCGACCAGGGCATCTTGCGTCTTTCGGCACTTGCGATCACGACTGATGCGCACGCCAATGCCCAACGTATCCTGGATGATGCCCGCGACGATGCCGATCAGTTGCTTGATCAAGCCCGCCAGCAAGCCAGGCAGATTCTCAATGAGGCAGAGCAGCAATCCGTTGAACGCCTGCGCGGCTACCTCGCGGCCTTCGATGCGCAATATGCCGCGTTCTCCGGCCGCTCCCGAGCGCTCGTTATTCGCATGGCGTTAGACTTGTTCGATCGAATGATCCTGTCGATTTCTGATCGCGAACGCGTCGAATCGCTGGTCAAGCGCCTCTCGCTCGAAGCCCCGGCCAAACTCAGCGAGGCATTGCTTCATCTGCATCCGTCAGACCTGGCACATTTGCCCGAACCCGAATGGCCAGTCAAGGCCGATCCGGACCTGCAACCAGGAACGGCCCTGCTAGTCGCGACTAGCGGTGAATGGCGCATGGAGTTCGATGTCGCCATTGAAGCATTGAAGGCCACACTGAAAAAACAGATCACGCCGCACTCGGCCACCTCAGCCACCTCAGCCACCTCAGCCAGCTGAGCCATCGCACACCGAAGCCATTTAGCGACACCCGATGGTAGAGTAGACCGGCTCGCAATCCGGGAACTGCATTCCGGATCGGCCTACTTGAGGAGTTCGACGCGATGGACAAGATCATTGATCTGGCAGCGCAAGCTGGCCAGGCCCTGCAACAACGCGGCTTGTTACTGACGACCGCAGAATCCTGCACCGGCGGCGGCGTGGCGCACGCCATCACCGAAATCGCCGGCTGTTCCGAATGGTTCGACTGCGGCTTCGTGACGTATTCGAACGCCTCAAAGACCGCATTGCTCGATATTCCCGATGCCATGATTGCGCAGCATGGTGCCGTCAGTGAAGAAATCGCTGCTGCGATGGCCGAGGGCGCATTAGCCAACAGTAATGCCCATGTAGCACTGTCAACCACCGGCATTGCGGGTCCCGGCGGTGCCGTCCCTGGCAAGCCTGTGGGCACCGTCTGTTTTGGCTGGTCGATGAACGCGACCAGCATCACCGAGCGCAAAGTATTTGAGGGTGATCGCCACAGCGTGCGCGAACAAACCGTCGCCCATGCGCTGCAAGGCTTGCTGCGCTTGCTCGGTAACAGCTGATGCTGCGCAATTTCAGCTCGGCGCAAATCGAGGTCAACGGCGTCACGATTCACTGCCGCCATGGCGGCAACGGACCGCCGCTGCTCTTGTTGCATGGCTTTCCTCAGACGCATTTAATCTGGCACAAAATCGCCGACCGACTGGCCGAGCACTACACGCTGATCATGCCGGACTTGCGCGGCTACGGAGATTCGTCCAAACCGCCGGGTGAGACCGATCATGCCAATTATTCGAAGCGGGTCATGGCTCAGGACATGATCGAGCTGATGGCCACGTTCGGCCACCGGCAATTCCGTCTGTGCGCCCACGACCGCGGTGCACGCGTGGCGCATCGACTGGCGCTCGATCATCCGCAAGCGGTGCGCAAGCTGATGCTGATCGACATTGCCCCGACACTGACGATGTACGACGCCACTGACCAGACCTTCGCGACGCTGTATTACCACTGGTTCATGTTGATACAGCCGGCACCCTTGCCTGAAACGCTCATTGGCAACAGCGCGAAATTCTTTCTTGAATTTACGCTCGGTGGCTGGGGTTCGCACGGCACGGACTTCATCGATGCAACCGCCATGGCCGAATACCGGCGCTGCTTCTGCAATCCCGCCGCGATCCATGCTGCCTGCGAAGATTACCGCGCCTCAGCCGGCGTCGATCTGGAGCATGATCGCGCACCGGACAAAATCGCCTGCCCGCTCCATCTGGTCTGGGGCGAGCGTGGCGTGGTCGGTCGACTGTTCCAGCCGCTGGCGAACTGGCAGGAAAAATGTAGCGCGCCCGTCAGCGGCCGCGCCTTTGCAGCGGGCCATTTCATCCCGGAGCAATCGCCCGAGCTGTTGCTAGCTGAGATGCTGGATTTTTTCAGCCGGCCCGATAGCGATTGATCTCGACACGGGTTGCCTCGGCAATCCGCTGTGCGGCTTGTGCGAAGTCTTCGTCGTCAACTGGCGTTGCATACAGAATTGCGCGGGACGAATTGATCATCATGCCGGTCCCGTCGATCGTCTGGCCGGCGGCCACAGTGGCGGCAATATCACCGCCCTGGGCACCGATGCCGGGCACCAGTAACGGCATCGCGCCGACGATGGCGCGCACTTGTGCCAACTCGTGCGGATAGGTCGCGCCAACCACCAGACTGCACTGACCGTTACTGTTCCATTTGTCAGCGACCAGCCGCGCTACCAGTTGATACAGCGGTGTGCCGTCAACCTCAAGGAATTGCAAATCGGACCCGCCGGGATTGGAGGTCCGACACAGGACGATCACGCCACGGTCCTTCCATTCCAGATAGGGCGCTATCGAATCCTGTCCCATGTACGGATTGACCGTGACCGCATCGGCACCGTAGCGCTCGAACGCCTCGCGCGCATACTGCTCGGCAGTGGCACCGATATCGCCGCGTTTGGCATCGAGGATGATCGGCAGGTGCGGATAGGTTGTACGGACGTATTTGCAAATCGCTTCAAGCTGATCTTCAGCAGCCAATGCGGCAAAGTAGGCAATTTGAGGCTTGAAAGCGCAGGCAGAAGCGGCAGTAGCGTCGATAATGGCGGTACAAAATTGCAAGATGGCATCAGGTTGATCACGCAAATGCAACGGGAATTTAGCCGTATCCGGATCGAGACCGACACACAGCAGCGTATCGTTGGTGCGCCAGGCGGCAGCAAGTTTTTCTGTAAAAGTCACGGCAATATCCGGGAGTTGCGAACTGGCGCATTGTAGCGTGACAGGCCCTTGAATCCGCACCGAATCGTCCCAAAATGCTTCCCGATCCTGACGCAATCCTGACGCAACAATGGTTTCAATAATTTGATTTGCTTTTCTGTTCATTCAATCGATGGAGTATTTCCATGCAAAAAGTCCTGAAATGGATTCTGATCGCACTATTCGTTTCGACGCTCGGCGCTTGCGGCTACAACGATTTCCAGACGCGAGACGAAGCAACGAAGGCGGCCTGGTCGGAAGTGGTCAACCAGTACCAGCGCCGCGCAGATCTGGTACCCAATCTGGTCAAGGTCGTGCAAGGCTACGCATCGCACGAACGCGAAACGCTGGAAGCCGTCACCCGAGCGCGTGCCACGGCGACCAGTTTCCAGATCACGCCTGAAGTACTGAACGACCCCGAGGCACTCAAAAAATTCCAGCAAGTTCAGGGCGAGCTGTCATCGGCATTGTCGCGCTTGCTGGTGGTTACCGAAAACTACCCTCAGCTCAAGGCCGACACCGGCTTTCGTGATTTGCAATCGCAACTGGAAGGTACAGAGAATCGCATTACCGTCGCGCGCCAGCGCTACATCAGGAGCGTCGAGGAATACAACGTACTTGCGCGCAGCTTCCCGACCAACCTGACCGCAAAAGTCATGGGATATCACGTCAAGCCGGCCTTTACCGTGGACAATGAAAAGGCGATTTCAACCGCGCCAGTCGTCAATTTCGGCAAATAATTTTGGCAAATAAAATCATGTCGCCAACACGCATCCTGTTCGGGTTATTGCTGGCAATCGGCCTTTCGCTGGCAAGCGCGCAAAATCTGGTCGCCATACCGCCACTGACCGGCCATGTGGTCGATCAGGCGA
The DNA here is from genome assembly GCA_947445995.1 of Oxalobacteraceae bacterium. Lineage (GTDB taxonomy): Bacteria > Pseudomonadota > Gammaproteobacteria > Burkholderiales > Burkholderiaceae_D > Actimicrobium. Next base: position 15,758 of record CANFED010000030.1, read on the forward strand.
TGATGCTGCAACCGCAACAGCGCGCTGCGCTGGAAGACATGCTGAAGCACTACGAGGCAAGGTCCGGTGCACAAATCGCCGTCCTGCTGGTACCAGCAACAGCACCTGAAACCATCGAGCAATACAGTATTCGGGTCGCCGACAGCTGGAAACTGGGCAGAAATAACGTTGACGACGGCGTGATCCTGCTCGTTGCCAAGGACAATCCGAAGACCTTGCGACGCTTGCGGATAGAGGCCGGCCGCGGCGTTCAGGGATCACTGACGGATCTGCAATCGAAGCGCATCCTGCAAGACGTGATCGCGCCGTACTTCCAGCGCAATGATTTCAATGGCGGTCTGGTCGCCGGTACGACGGCGATCATGTCGCTGCTCGACAAGGAGCATCTGCCGGCACCATCCGAAAATAACGGATCGAGTGCCGGACCAACCCAGGCGACTGGCGTCGATCTGCTCTCGCTCTTGCCATTCCTGCTGTTTGTCATCGTCGTCCTGGCCGGTGTGCTGACACGCGGTCGACGTGGCCGCAACGTTCTCGGCCAAGGGGACTGGGGAAGAACCGCTGGCGTGATTCTTGGCAGTGCGATCGCCAGCGGTACCTTTGGCGGGTCTTCCCGTGGCGGCGGATTTTCCGGCGGCGGTGGCGGTTTTGATGGCGGCGGTGCCTCGGGAGACTGGTAATGCCAATGTTCTCGCGACTACTGCGCCATCTGACAACGACGACCGCGTCCGGCAAGCGGGCATTTCCTGTTGCCACGTTGAAGGCGATCGAAGAAGTTATCCGGCAGGGCGAACGTGACCATCGCGCCGAGATCAAACTGGTCATCGAAGCCGCACTGAGTCCCATCGATGTCATCCACAAGGTGTCCGCGCGTGACCGCGCCAAAGAGCTGTTCAGTCACTACCGGGTGTGGGATACCGAAGGCAACACCGGTATCCTGGTCTACATCAATCTGGCCGATCACAAGGTCGAGATCATTGCCGACAGGGCCGTCGATCGGGCATTAACACCTGATGAATGGCGTGAAATTTGCGCTCTGATGACAAGAGGATTTCGAAAAGGAATTTTTCACGATAGTATGACCGGCGCAATAACCGCACTCAATCACAAGCTGCAACAACGCTTTCCAGATGCCGGCGAAGGCTCCAACCAGCTCCCGGACGCGCCATTGATTCTGTGAACTATCAGGCCAGGCAGGATGCCTCGCTTGGCAATACGATAAGTAGTAGAAGCGTTCCCGAAAAACTCTCTACAATCCATGACGCAGGAACTTGCAGGACCATAATGCATCCGTGTTTCTTTGAGCAACATAACCTTCAATGCCGGCACTTTCCGTTCGGCTGCAATTAGCAAACTATGATAAGAATCCTGGTAGTAGATGATCACGCAGTTGTTCGTGCAGGCGTTCATTATTTCGTTGATAACATCCCCGACATGGAAATCGGTGGCGAAGCAGGTACCGCAGAAGAAGCCATCCGCTTGATCCGGGCAGAGGACTGGGATATTGTCGTTCTCGATATCGCGATGCCGGACAAGAGCGGAGTCGAAGTCCTGAAACAGATCAAGCGCGAAAAGCCGGAACTACCGGTGCTGATCCTGAGCATGCATCCGGAAAACCGCTATGCGGTCCAGATCCTGCGCAGCGGTGCCAGTGGTTACGTGCAGAAGGAAGCGCTGGCGACTGAACTGGTCACGGCGATTCAAACCATCATGCGTGGCCACAAGTACATCAGCTATGCAGTGGCCGAATTGCTGACGATGGACCCGGATACCAATACAGACAAACCCTTGCACGAAACCCTGTCAGCGCGGGAATATGAGATTTTCTACAAGCTCAGTCAAGGCGAAGGCGTCACCAAGATCGCCGATGAACTGTGTCTGAGCGTCAAGACCGTCAGTACCTACCGCGCGCGCGTGCTGCAAAAAATGAGCATGACCAGTAATGCCGACATCATTTATTACGCGATCAAGCAAAACCTGATCGATTGAGTCAAGAGCAAGGACAACCCGTTGAATCATCCGCTATCGCCGCCACTGCAGGTGTTCCTGATTGAAGATTCCAGCCTGGTACGCGAGCTGCTCATCGAAAGTTTTGCCGACATCCCCGGCATCATGCTGGTCGGTCATGCCGATTCCGAGGACGAGGCACTTGACCAGTTAGCGCTGCATCCCTGCGACATCCTGATTCTCGACATCCAGCTCAGGCAGGGGAACGGCATCAGCCTGCTGCGGCGTTTAAGCAGTGACTCACAACACGACAGACAAATCCGCATCATCTTCAGCAATAACGTCAGCAAGGGTTATCACCGACTGGCCGAACAACTGGGTGTGCAGTATTTTTTCGACAAGACCTCCGAATTTACCGACATGCGCGAACTGCTTGAACAACTGGGCAGTAGCGCCGCTCCCACTCGCACACCCAGTGCGGATTGATTGCACAACACGGTTCTTGTCAGCGTAATCCCACACGGGAATAGGTGGTGCGCTGATTAAAAAAGCGCGCCTCCTCTGCAATCATGCATCCATCGAAATTCTCACCACCAAGAGGAGATACGCATGGAACAGGGATTGAACGTCTGCGACACCACAACACCGAACACCCGTACCATCACACGCAACACCGATAACCTGAAATCGCCCAGCCGCGAGACACGCCTGCCAGCAGGTCGTGTATCCGGTGCAGTGCGCATCGCCGGCCTGTATGGCCACAACCCAAAACAAAACAACTTGCTCGCAGGCCTTCCCGTCGACGACTACGAACGCATCTTGCCATTCCTTGAACTGGTACCAATGCCGCTAGGAATGGCCGTTTGCGAAGCCGGTGTCGAGATGGAGCATGTCTACTTCCTGACCAGCAGCATCGTCTCCCAGCTCTACGAATCGCGTGATGGTACCGCCACCGAGACCGCTGTCATTGGTCACGAAGGCGTCGTCGGCGTCACGCTATTCATGGGCGGCGGTACATCGCTCAACCGCGCCGTGGTAAAAAGCGCCGGTTACGGATTCCGTCTGAAAGCGTCGCGTTTGAAGGAAGAGTTTTACCGCGCCGGTGCACTCCAGTCACTGCTGTTGCGCTATACCCAGGCCCTGTTGACCCAGATGTCGCAGACTGCGGTCTGCAATCGCCACCACAGCGTGGTACAGCAACTGTGCCGCTGGTTGCTGCTGAGTCTGGACCGCTTGCCATCGAACGAAATGAGCATGACCCAGGAACTGATCGGCAACATGCTGGGAGTTCGTCGTGAAAGCGTTGCCGATGCCGCAGGAAAATTGCAGGATGAAGGCTTGATCCAGTACACCCGCGGACACATCACGGTACTCAACCGGCCGGGCCTCGAAGCCCGCGTCTGCGAGTGCTACGCCGGCGTCAAAGCCGAGTACGATCGACTGCTACCCGCCCCGCTAAAACGCTGATTTAGTGATTCCCCGAGCGCCTCCAAAGGACAAGCACGCGGATCAGACAATGATGGAGGCTGAGGACCGGAACAAACCGGCCAGCCTCATGCGTGTAACCGTCAAGGAAAACGCGACGAATTTCATCATCTGGAGTGACGAAAAATGAGCCGATAGTGATGAGTCCCAACGTTGTTGCCCTATGGATTCCAGCAAGCTGTCCGGGCGACCGCACCGCTATCTGTTGCCTGTTTCTGGTTGGCCTGATCCACACTGATCACTGCACAAAGCGTATCGCTAACCTGGCTGCCCACTGGCGTGGCAGTCAATGTGTAAGTGGTCGCGGTTTGGTTGGACATCGCCACGTTGTAATAGCCTCGCTCGGATGCAACCGGAAAAGCCGGCAATCCGGCACACACCACGCTGTACGAAAAGCTCTGCGCATAGCAGCGCTCCAGCATGACCTGACTTTGCGACAACGCGGCTAACGCGTCAGCCCTTCGTGACTTGAGCACGTAACTGCGATAAGACGGAATGGCAATCGCCACCAGAATTCCGATGGCAGCCAAGACGACCATCACCTCAATGAGCGAAAACCCCGGTACACGGTGCGGCCGTGCGAAAAAAATCTTCATGATGTTCCTGACTATTGAAGCTGCCACCACGTCAGGCGACGTGGCGTATTGTTCGGATCGATGACGGTGACTTGCTGGCCACCGGACTTCGTGATCAACTTGCCTATTTTGCCCGGTGCTCCGGCTGTTTTTAGCAGAGTTGCCGCGCTGCCGTAGCCTGTCCCCAGAACCACGCCCACCGGGAAGGTGCCATTGACCACATCCCGCAAATCGATCACCTTGTCGCCATTGATATCGAGTTGCGGCTGCTCGAACGCACCCCCCGTCTGGAAATTCACTTCCAGCAGAGACGAATTGAACGCCGCGCTACAGGTGCCAGAAGGCGGCGTATTCAAGGTCGCCAGGAATGCGCCATTCAATAACTGCGGCGCATTGATGATGCGCTCGCCATTCCCGATCAGATCGACAGTCCAGCCCAGTTTCGTGGTCCAGTTAATGGACGTAGCGGTCGCCGTCAGGACATCCTGCGGCAGTCCGGATAGGCCTGCTGAAACCAAGGTCAATACTTGTGTCTGCAAGTTGGCCCTGGTCGGCACGCTGGTATTGCCAGGCTTGTCCCAGATGCCATAGACCGACTGCTTGAGCGGCGAAGACAAGTCAGCGGATGTCAGCAGTTGGCCGGTACCAAACAGGACAAACTGGCCCAACATCCTCGGATAGCCCGGATGTAGCGTCAC
>CANFED010000031.1 GCA_947445995.1 Oxalobacteraceae bacterium
CCAGCCAGCAAGAAGCCGACAAGATGCTTGCGCGATTGAGCAAGATGGGCTTGCCCGGCACCGTGGTGCCGTCTTGAGTTGACCTGGGCCTGTGACTGTCTTTGATTATTTGGTGTTGTTCATATTGATCTGTTCGGTAGTGATCAGTACCTTGCGTGGACTGATAAAAGAAGTGTTGTCGCTGGCCAGCTGGATCGTAGCGCTGATGGTTGCCAACCAATACGGTGATCCGCTGGCGCAGTTGTTGCCAGCGATCATTCCGGGCAGCACGACGCGCCTGATTGTCGCTTTTGTCGTTTTGTTTATCGGGGTACGCTTGCTGATGGGTTTGCTGTCGATGGCGCTTGAATCCATCATCAAGGCCAGCGGTCTGACACTGGTTGATCGCGGTCTCGGTGGTCTGTTCGGCCTCGCGCGCGGACTGGTGATCGTGCTGGCAGTCGTGCTGGTGTGTGGTGCCACTGCGATACCGCAGCAGCCATTCTGGACCGAGGCGCTGTTGAGTCCGCTGGCAGAGACCGCTGCGCGTACTGCCCAAGCTTTCTTGCCGGGCGATTTCGCACGGCATGTGCATTTTTGAATTGTCTTAGTTAGGAGTCCACCATGTGTGGCATCGTCGGCGTCGTTTCCCATAGTCCTGTCAATCAACTGATCTACGATGCATTGCTGCTGTTGCAGCATCGCGGTCAGGATGCGGCAGGTATCGCAACCAGTCATGCAAACATGTTTTACATGCACAAGGCCAATGGCTTGGTGCGTGACGTTTTTCGCACACGAAATATGCGTTCGTTGCAAGGCAATATCGGTATCGGCCAGTGCCGCTATCCGACGGCCGGATCGTCGAGTGCCGAAGAAGCCCAGCCGTTCTATGTCAATGCGCCGTTCGGCATTACGCTCGCGCATAACGGCAACCTGACCAACTGGGAACAGTTGAAGATCGAAATGTTCAAGAACGATCGCCGTCACATCAACACCACGTCGGATTCAGAGGTGCTGCTCAATGTGCTGGCGCACGAAATCCAGCAAGCCACCAGTGCCTATTCGCTGGACCCGGCTGCCTTGTTCAAGGCGGTGGCCGTGCTGCACCAGCGCGTTCGTGGTTCGTATGCAGTGGTCGCTCAGATTTCCGGTTATGGCTTGCTGGCGTTCCGCGATCCGTACGGTATTCGTCCGCTGTGCATCGGTATCAATGAAACCAGCAAGGGCAACGAATACGTCGTTGCCAGCGAATCGGTCGCCCTTGAAGGGCTGGGCTTTCGCTTCCTGCGTGACGTGATGCCGGGCGAGGCGATCTTCATCGACAATGATGGCGCGCTCTACAACCAGCAATGTGCCGAGAATCCGACGCTCAATCCATGTGCCTTCGAGTATGTGTACTTCGCCCGTCCGGATTCGGTCATCGATGGCGCCTCGGTCTATGCTGCCCGCCTGAAGATGGGCGAGTATCTGGCCGAAAAAATCAAGCGTGAATTTACCGCCGGCGATATCGATGTGGTGATGCCGATTCCCGATTCATCCCGCCCTGCGGCAATGGAACTGGCGATGAAGCTGAACCTCGACTATCGCGAAGGCTTCATCAAGAACCGTTATATCGGTCGTACCTTCCTGATGCCGGGACAAGCCATTCGCAGCAAGTCGGTGCGCCAGAAGCTCAATGCGATCGGTTCGGAATTCAAGGGCAAGAGCGTGCTGCTGGTCGATGATTCGATCGTGCGTGGTACCACCAGTCGTGAGATCGTTCAGATGGCGCGCGACTCCGGTGCCAAGCGCGTGATTTTTGCATCGGCGGCACCACCGGTGAAATTTCCGAATGTCTACGGCATTGACATGCCAACGCGCAATGAGCTGATTGCCTACGGTCGCAGCAATGAAGAGATTTGCCGCGAGATTACCGCCGATGCGCTGGTGTATCAGGATCTCGATGCGCTCAAGCGCGCAATTACCGATACCAATCCGGCGCTGCGCAATTTCGAAGCCTCCTGTTTCGATGGTGTGTATGTCACTGGCGATATTTCACGCGATTATCTGGACCGGATCGAGTTTGCCCGCAACAATCCCCTGCCTGAAAGCGATGATGCAGTCCGTTCGCAATTGAACCTGAACCTCGCCCAGGTCGACTAACAGCGCCGATCTCAAACAGCCATTCGGATCTCCTCCGGATGGCTGGTCCGCGGCAAGGTATTTTTCAGCAGTTCATTCTTCATTCCATCATGACCGATACCAGCAACTACGGCTTTACCACCACCATCTTGCACAGCGATCGGCAAAAGCCGATCGAGCACGGCGCGCTGCACAAGCCTATCCACACTTCCGTCGCGTTCGGCTACAAGGATGCACGCGAACTGGCTGCCGTATTCCAGGGCAAGCAACCCGGTTATCGTTACGGTCGCCAGGGCAATCCCACTGTGTCTGCGCTCGAAGACAAGATCACGCTGATGGAAGATGGTCAGGGCAGCATCTGTTTCGCTACCGGCATGGCTGCGATTGCTGCAATCGTGCAGTCCTTGTTACGTGAGGGCGATCATGTCGTGTCGTCGGCCTTCTTGTTCGGCAATACCAACAGCCTGTGGCAAACGGTGGCCGGACAAGGTGCCGATGTCAGTTTCGTCGACGCCACCGATGTCGCGTTGGTGGAAGCCGCGCTGACACCATCGACCCGCGTCGTCTTCGTCGAGACGATTGCCAACCCGCGCACGCAGGTCGCCGACCTCAAGCGCATCGGTGCGCTATGTGCCGCGCGCGGAATCGTCTACGTGGTCGACAATACGATGACGTCGCCGTATCTGTTCCGGCCCAAATCAGTTGGTGCCAGTCTGGTGGTCAATGCGCTGACCAAGTCAATTGGCGGCCACGGCAATGCATTGGGCGGCAGCCTGACCGACACCGGTTTGTTCGACTGGAGCGGTTATCCGAATATCTTCGACAACTACAAGCGCGCTCCGGCACGGCAGTGGGGACTGGCGCAAATCCGTGCCAAAGCATTGCGTGATTTTGGCGGATCGCTCGGCCCGGAAGCGGCGCATCACCTGTCGGTGGGTGCCGAAACGATGGCACTGCGCCTTGATCGCGAATGCGCGAATGCGCTCGCGGTAGCGCAGATGCTGGAAGCGGATTCGCGGGTTGCGGCCGTACATTATCCGGGCTTGCCATCGCATCCGCAGCATGCGCTGGCCGGCGAATTGTTCCGTGCTTTTGGCAGCCTGCTCAGTTTTGAGTTACGTGCCGATGTCGATTGTTTCGATTATCTGAATCGTCTTCGTCTGGCGATCCCCGCCAGCAATCTTGGCGACACACGGACGCTGGTCATCCCTGTCGCGCACACGATCTTTTTCGAGATGGGTGCCGAGCGACGGGCTTCGATGGGTATTGCCGAATCATTGATCCGGGTCTCGGTTGGCATTGAAGACACGGCCGACCTGGTGCAGGATTTCCGTCAGGCTTTAGAGCAGGGCGCGTAGATCGCCGATTCAGGGCAGCAGCGTTCTGGCCGTGTCGTCGTTGAGTAATTTGGCGATCTGGCCGGGACGGTAGCCAAGAAGTTGGTCGATCAGGCTGGTGGCAGAGGTGTCCTGCATCAATAGTTGCCGATGATGCGCACGCAGGAAACCCTGCGTCACCATGTGATCGACGAAGCCAATCAGTCCGTCATAGAACCCGAGTACATTGAGCAGTCCGATCGGCTTGTCATGAAAACCCAGTTGGGACCATGTCAGCATTTCAAACAATTCTTCCATCGTTCCCATGCCGCCCGGCATGGCAATGAATCCGTCGGATAACTCCGCCATCATCGCCTTGCGTTCGTGCATGTCTTTCACGACGTGCAGCTTGCTCAGGCCCGGATGTCCGACTTCTTTGCCGAGTAAAGCTTGCGGGATGACGCCGGTGGCGACGCCGCCAAGACGCATGACCTCATCGGCAACGGCACCCATCAGACCAATCTGTCCGCCGCCGTAGACCAGCGCGATATCGTTGTCGACCAGCGCCTTGCCCATCAAACGGGCGGCATCGACATAGAGTGCGGAGTTGCCGCTGGAGGCGCCGCAATAAACACACAGGGATTGAATCGGTGATGTCATGTCAATTTCTTTCGGTAATCAGCAGCCAACTTGTCAAAGCGCACTAGCGTCTCGCCACGCAAATAAGGTCGGATCAGCGACAGAACCTGGTAGCAACCACGCAACAGCGCATCGGCACTGGCTTGTTGTTCGGTGTACTTGCGGGGATTGTTGACGTATTCGTAGGACAGCCAGTAGGTCGCGACAACGACCATGTTGGTCGCCAGCGCATCAATCTCCAGGTCGCCGGCTTCCAGCGCCTGGTCATTGCGCAACCCGATGCACAGGTGACGCGCCACATGGTTTTTGTGGGCCAGGATTTTTTTGAAGTCGACTTCCACCTTGCGGTTGCGCGACAGCAGATCACTGAGGTCACGGTAAAAAAAGCGGTAGCGCCAGACCAGTTCGAACATCAGATGCAGGTAATGCCAGACATCCTCGATGGTCGGATGGCGGCTGTCCGGCACCGCCAGCATGTGAGAAATTTCGCCTTCGAACTGAACAAAAATGGAATTGACGATGTCGTCTTTGTTCCGGAAATGGTAGTACAAGTTACCCGGCGAAATACCCATCTGATCGGCGATGACGGTCGTCGTGATGTTGGGCTCACCGAATTCGTTGAACAGTTGCAATGACAGGTCGAGTATCCGTTCGCGGGTACGGCGCGGTACTTTTTGTTGCATCGTCATGGAGAGTCGCCGTCTGAATTTTGCGGCCAGCATACCATCGAACATTCCGTTTGCGACAGGCTGCCGTGACGATCACGCAGCGGCCATCAGGGCAGTATCACCGTGTCGATTGCCTGGATCACGCCGTTGTCCGCTTTCAGGTCACTGTTCGTGACGCGGGCACCATTAACCGTCACCATGCCGTTGTCGGAAGTAAGTTTGATGGAATCTCCCTGAATGGTTTGCAACGGGCCTGGCTTGACTTCGGCGACCAGCAGTTTGCCAGGGACAATGTGGTGGGACAGCAGTTGCGCGAGCTTTGCCTTGTCTTTCATCATCGATTTGACAGCGCCGTCCGGGAGTTTCGCGAAGGCTTCGTCGCTGGGCGCAAAGATCGTGAAGGGTCCCTGGTTGCGTAACGAGTCGGTCATGCCTGCTGCCTTGACGGTCGCCAGAAAGGTATTGAAATTGCCTGCCGTAGAGGCAGTTTCAACCAGATCCGAGGCACTGGCAGTACCGATTGAGAAGGTGAGCGTAGCGGAAAGCAGGAGAGTTGGCAGTAGGGCTGGTTTCATCAGATTCCTTTAATGTTGGTGAGCGCGTCACGGAGCTTTGCTTGCGAGTAGCGCTGCAGGCAATCCGGATTCATCCCTATTGAGGTGTCATATAATCCCGGAAGTTCAATATTCCTTTGTGTTTTCAGAAAATCTTGTCGATGATCCCTGTCCAGAAACTCACTTTCAAGCAACAGCAACTTCTCGTCAGGGAGGCGGCCATCATCAATGCCGTTCATGGCTTGCTGGCGCGCAAAGGCTATGACTTGATGACGATGGATGAGGTCGCCGCCGAGGTCGGGATTGCCAAGGCCAGCCTGTACAAGCATTTCGCGTCGAAGGAATCATTGGCGGCGGCAGCAATGATCAGCCTGATCGAAAATACCCTGGCGCACGTGCGCGCCTTGCCAACAGAGATGTCAGCGATCGACCGGTTACAAGGTATCTTGCGCTGGGCACTCGAAATACGGTTGCAGGGAGGTTTGCCAATGCTCCCGTCCGACAATAAATTTTTACGTGAATCACTGCTCGAAAATCCGAAATACATCAGCCGGGTGATGGATCTCAACGAGTTGCTGGCGGGGTTGATTGAGACTGCCCGCGCTGCCGGTGCATTGCGTCAGGATTTGCCGGTTGAAGTGATTTTGCTGACAATTTATGCGCGCTCGTGCGATCCGAGCGTGGACTATCTGAAGATGATGGGCTTGCATAGCGATGCGCAGATCGTCGACTTCATGTTGACGACCTGTTTTGGCGGGCTGGCAGGGATAGCTCGACCTGCCTGATTTGTGCGATCACACATTGCTGGACGGCACAATGCATGCCGAGCGTGACATGCCCTATGCCGGACAGGGCGATGTTGGTGGCGTCGTCAAGATGTGCTGACATCTGCGGCGAAACGATATTGTCATGGTGGGAATAGATTGAGACGAACAGGGCGCGCGTCTGTTTCGTCTCCGTGGCAGCGAGTTGTTGCAGCCAGGCGCTCGGGGTGTTGTCGTCGTCGCAGCCCATCTGATGCGAGTTGATGCCGATGCCATGTCGTGCCATTGCCGTGCCGTGATGCGGCGTGCCGAGCGTGATGACCGCAGCAACTCGGCTGCTGCCATGATCGCGCAGGTACGCGCGGCTGACCAATCCGCCCATGCTGTGGGCGACGAGAATGACCTGTTCGCAGCGGCTCTCGTGTGCCAGTTCCTTGATGGTCTGGGCAATTACGGGTACGTAGTTGTCGATACTCGCGAGCATCGGTTCGAGATCGATTCCACGGTGGCTGATGTTGCTGGCACTGAGTCGCTGGCTCATTGTGTGCCAGTAACCGCTGTTGCAGCCGTAGCCGTGGATAAGCAATACGGGCAAGCCATCAGGTTGCGATACGGGCTGTTTGCCGACGCGGAAAAACGCCATGCTCCAGCTCGAGCTGATCATGCTGGCGCAGAACTCGGTGAAAAACAATCGCGCCGCCTTGCGCCAACCGATGCGAAACGGCTCGGGCGTAGTACTGCTATAGCGCCAGGCCAGTCCGAAGCCGCTTGCAGTGATCAGGAGACGGACAGTGACGACCAATCCGAATCCGGATGCCAGCGCCAAGACGAGAGGTAGCTCAGGCATTCGCTGCTGCAACGCATAAGTGAAACCACTCAGGACAACGATCTGCAGCACGAGCAACCAGCGGGTCAGGTGCCGGGTCATGGCATGTCGCGACGAGGCCGTTGAGTCGCGAGCGGAGTGGCAACAGAATTGCCGATTGGTAGCGTCGTCATGCGGAACTTGGTGTTGCCAGTTGATGATGTGGGCTATTTTTTTTTCAGTTCTGGGACACCAATTAACTTGGTGCGAGCCAGCCGGTCATGGACAAAGCGCCTATCCGTATCGAACCAGCACAAGCTCGCCCAGATGACCACATTGGCCGCCGGAATCAACACCAGCATCCAGCCCTGTACCTGGAAGCGCCACGCCAGTATCAGGCCAGGCACAATCCACAACCAGCTCAGCAGGAAACGCGCGGTAGCTTGAAGCGTCGAGACCGGCGAGCCATCGGCGGCGACCAGGCGCACGCGCCAGGTCTTCATGGCTAATGTCTGACCACCGTGACTCCAGAACCAGATGAAGTAGGCACCAATGACAAAGAACAGCCAGTATTGCAGGATGCCGCGCAAGTACAGCGCATGGCGTTGCTGGAGCAAGGTGCCAAACAGCCAGCCGGCAATGAATATCACACCGAACAGCAACATCCCTTCATAGAGCATGACGGCAAGGCGGCGCAGTACTGAAGGAGGTGTTGCAAAGGCAGGCGAGGGGGAATCCGGCATCGGGCTTATTGGGTTGGTACGGGTGACGGCGGTGCAGTTTGAGGAACCGCCAGGGGTGCCAGCTCACTCGCAGGTGGAGTCGTGGCAGGTTTTTCAGGCACGGCTTTTTCGTAGGATTGTGGCACGGGGACCGGCTTGCCGCCTGATTGCTTCGCTGGCAAGTTCGATACCCTTTTTTTTGCAGCAATATCAGCAGCCAGTTTCTTCTTTTGCTCGTCAGGTAACTGCTGGTATTGCTCCCATTGTGCCGACTTTTCGTCTGCATTGAGTTTTTTGGTACGGGTATAAATTTCACGCGCGACCCGGCGTTCGTCCGGTGTCAATTTGGCCCATTCGCGCATACGCTCCTGTACCCGCAATTGTTCTTCTGTATTCATGCTGTTGAAGCGGTCGCCGATCTCCAGCCATTTTTTTTTGCGGAATACTTCGATCTTGTTCCAGTCCGACGCCAGCGGTGCCAACGCGGTTTGCTGGGTCGCCGTCAATTCGCTCCACAGCGGGTGGGTGTTCGCTTCAACCGGTCCGCGGGCTGATTTAGTCGTCACGGGACTGGCAGGCGTTGCAGCCGGATGTGTCCGTACCAGCGGCACTGCAACGGCAACCAGGCCTGCAAGCGCAGCACAGGAGAGAAGGCCAACTAGTAGCCAGCGTGTGCCGTTAACCATGATCAGTCTGTTTGCCTGGCCAGATAGGCACTGAAGCCATGATCCAGAAAGGCCGACAGTGGCAGTTCGTCCGACAGCACTGCTGCATCAATGTCGGCGGTATCGCTGATGCGCTGCTGCTGTTCGAACTGATACATGCTGGACAGGCCGATTACCAGTGCAAGCAGCGGGATTACGAGACCAATCCGGGTGAACCACGGTGATGGTTTGCTGAAAAACCCGGAGACCGATCCGGCTAGCACCTGATTCACGACAAGCATTTTCAATGGCGAGTCGACACGTTTGACGGCGAGTGCTTTCTTGCGGGCGATGGCGAGCCGATCGGTTGTTGTGGCAGGCAGGTTGTCGAGATTCTCAGTGAGTGCGTGTCGCACTTTGTAAGCGAAATTCAGTTCCCTTGTATTCATAGCGTAATCCCTTTGGCTTTTAGCGCTTGGGCCAGGGTGTGCGTGGCGCGTGAACAGTGTGTTTTCACGCTACCTTCGGAACATCCCATGGCAGCAGCCGTTTCGGCCACGTCGAAGTCCTGCCAGTAACGCATCAGAAACGCTTCGCGTTGACGAGCTGGAAGTTTTTGTATCTCGAGATCGATGGCATTGAGCGTCTGTTCTCGCTGCAGCTTGTCAGAGCCGGATTCCGATGCCTGTGCGTTGTCTTCGGCGTTGTAATGGTCGAGCAGCTCGAACTCGTCACCCGCCTCGCCATTACCGGTCATGCTGGAGAACAGCGTGACCCAGGTATTGCGGACTTTTTCGCGCCGAAAGTAATCGTGAATGGTGTTTTGCAGGATGCGCTGGAATAACAGCGGTAGCTCGGCCGGCGGTTTGTCGCCGTAACTTTGCGATAACTTGATCATCGCATCCTGAACGATGTCGAGCGCGGACTCCTCTTTGCGGACCGCATAGATGGCCTGTTTGAAGGCGCGTCGCTCTACATTTTCAAGGAAGTCGGAAAGTTCTTTGTCAGTTGCCATGCAAGGAGGCGCGTCGTTGCCGTTGTCGCCAGAAAAGTCGGTGAATTTGATTCAGCTGGGCAGATTGTTGCTGCCTTGCCGGAAACTGTGCGCATGCTAGCAAAATTCTCTGATGTCCGCATTGTCTTTCCGGGTAACGCTTGAAAACACGGGCTTTTGAGGCTGTTTTAACTTGACCTGAACGGTGCAACGCATTACCTTGTGTCTCCCTCTCGCATCGCAGAGGATTATGGTCTGGTCGCATGCCTTGCATAACATGGCCCGGCGACAAGACGCGCTTTACCATTAAGGCTGTTTGCTTTGACCCGTGCCACAAGCGCGAGAACCCCGTACTGAAGTGATTGACCCTCCGGCCGAACGAGTCGCGTTGACCATGCCTGAGGCATCTTCCTGGGAAGATGTCGACGACCATGGGACCGCACAATAAAGGAAAGCCAGAGTCCTGTCGCTGTCGTGCCGGGTTCGCCAGGAAAAAGCATCCGATCAATTTCCAATGGACCTTGAAAGGAATGTTCTATGAGCATCAAAATGAATGTTGATACACGAAATGACACAGCGAATGACGCCGGCAAAGAAATGACCGGTGCCGAAATCGTCGTGCGCTGTCTTGCCGAAGAAGGTGTAGAACATGTGTTCGGTTATCCGGGCGGCGCGGTACTTTACATTTATGACGCCATCTATAACCAGGACAAGTTCCAGCACATCCTGGTTCGTCACGAGCAAGCTGCGATCCACGCGGCAGATGCCTATTCCCGCAGTTCCAATAAAGTCGGCGTGGCGCTGGTGACATCCGGGCCAGGCGTGACCAATGCCGTCACTGGACTGGCAACAGCCTATATGGATTCGATCCCGATGGTGATCATTTCCGGTCAGGTGCCGTCCCATGCGATTGGTCAGGATGCCTTCCAGGAATGCGATACGGTCGGTATCACGCGACCATGCGTCAAGCACAACTTCCTGGTCAAGGACGTCAAGGATCTGGCATTGACGATGAAGAAAGCTTTCTTCATCGCCACGACCGGCCGTCCCGGTCCGGTACTGGTCGACATTCCGAAGGACATCAGCATGCACAAGTGCGTGTATGACTATCCGAAGGAAATCGAAATGCGCTCGTACAAGCCGGTCGACAAGGGCCATTCGGGACAAATCCGCAAGGCAGTCCAGTTGCTGCTCAATGCCGAACGGCCGATGATTTATACCGGCGGTGGCGTGATCCTTGCCAATGCCTCCCCCGAACTGAACAAGCTGGTCGATCGCCTCGGTTTTCCGTGCACCAATACCCTGATGGGTCTGGGCGCGTACCGTTCTACCAGCGAGAATTTCGTTGGCATGCCTGGCATGCATGGCACCTATGAAGCCAATATGTCGATGCAGCATTGCGATGTGCTGATTGCCATCGGTGCGCGCTTCGATGATCGCGTGATCGGCAATCCGAAGCATTTTTCATCGGTGGCACGCAAGATCATCCATATTGATATCGATCCGTCGTCGATTTCCAAGCGCGTCAAGGTCGATATTCCTATCGTCGGCAACGTGCGCGATGTGCTGCAGGAAATGCTGGCCCAACTCGATGCGGCCGACGCCGCAGCACAAAAACCTAACCAGGTCGCTCTGGCCAGCTGGTGGAAACAGATCAACGAATGGCGCGGCAAGGATTGCCTGAAGTTTGCCAATTCCGATCTCGTCATCAAGCCGCAATCGGTGGTCCAGAAAGTATGGGAAATCACCAAGGGCGATGCGTTCATTACCTCGGATGTCGGCCAGCACCAGATGTGGGCCGCGCAATACTACGGTTTTGACAAGCCACGTCGCTGGATTAACTCCGGTGGTCTTGGCACGATGGGCGTCGGCTTGCCGTATGCGATGGGCGTGCAGATGGCCAATCCTGATGCGACGGTCGCCTGCATCACCGGCGAAGCGTCGATCCAGATGTGCATCCAGGAACTCGCCACCTGCAAGCAGTACCACCTGACGCCGAAGATCATCCTGCTCAACAATCGCGTGCTCGGCATGGTGCGACAGTGGCAGAAAATCGATTACAACGGTCGCTACTCCGAGTCCTACATGGATTCGCTGCCGGACTTCACGATGCTGGCCGAGTCATATGGCCACGTCGGTATGAAGATCGAAGATCCGAAGGACATCGATGGGGCGCTGAAAGAAGCGTTTGCGATGAAGGACCGGCTGGTGTTCATGAACTTCATTACGGATCAAACCGAAAATGTCTGGCCGATGGTGAAAGCCGGAAAAGGCCTCACTGAAATGCTGCTTGGATCGGAGGATTTGTAATCATGCGTCATATTGTCTCCGTACTTCTGGAAAATGAAGCAGGTGCGCTGTCCCGTGTCGTTGGTCTGTTTTCGGCACGTGGCTACAACATCGAAACGCTGACGGTCGCACCGACCGAAGATCCGACGCTATCGCGGATGACCATTGCCACCAATGGTTCGGATGACGTGATCGAGCAGATCACCAAGCATCTGAACCGTCTGATCGAAGTCGTGAAAGTGGTCGACCTGACCGAGGGCGCGCACATCGAACGCGAGCTGATGCTGATCAAGGTCAGGGCAGTGGGCAAGGAGCGCGAAGAAATGAAGCGTACCGCAGATATTTTCCGTGGACGCATCATCGACGTGACCGAAAAAACCTACACGATCGAGCTAACCGGCAACAAGACCAAGCTCGATGCGTTCATTGATTCGATCGACCATGCCTCGATACTCGAGACAGTGCGTACCGGCGGTTCAGGTATTGGTCGTGGCGAACGCATCCTCAAGGCGTGAAGTAGTTCCTATTAAAGCAATTCCATACCAACAAATAATTCAAGGAAATACCATGAACGTTTTTTACGACAAAGACTGCGATCTGTCCCTGCTCAAAGGCAAGAATGTCGCCATCATCGGCTACGGTTCACAAGGACATGCACACGCCCAGAACCTGAACGATTCAGGCATCACCGTGACGGTCGGTCTGCGCAAGGGTGGCGCGTCGTGGGACAAGGTTGTCAACGCCGGTTTGAAGGTTGCTGAAGTCAATGAGGCAGTCAAGGCCGCCGACATCATCATGATCTTGCTGCCGGACGAGAACATCGCCCAGGTCTACAACGAAAACGTCGCACCGCACGCCAAGCAAGGCGCGGTGCTGGCTTTTGCGCACGGCTTCAACGTGCACTACGGCCAAGTCGTGCCACGCGCCGACCTCGACGTCATCATGATCGCGCCGAAGGCACCGGGACATACCGTGCGTTCGACCTACGCCCAGGGCGGCGGCGTACCTCATCTGATCGCCGTGTACCAGGACCAGTCGGGTATCGCGCGTGACATCGCGCTGTCGTACGCGATGGCCAATGGCGGCGGTCGTGCCGGCATCATTGAAACCAACTTCCGTGAAGAGACCGAAACCGACCTGTTCGGCGAGCAAGCCGTGTTGTGCGGTGGCGCGGTCGAACTGATCAAGGCTGGTTTCGAGACACTGACCGAAGCCGGTTATGCACCAGAGATGGCTTACTTCGAATGCCTGCACGAACTCAAGCTGATCGTCGACCTGATCTATGAAGGCGGTATCGCCAACATGAACTACTCGATCTCGAACAACGCCGAATACGGCGAATATGTCACGGGTCCGAAGATCGTCACCGAAGACACCAAGAACGCGATGCGCCAGGTCCTCAAAGACATCCAGACCGGTGAGTATGCCAAGAGCTTCATCCTCGAAAACAAGGCCGGTGCACCGACCCTGATTTCGCGTCGTCGCCTGACTTCCGAGCACCAGATCGAAGAAGTCGGTGCCAAGCTGCGCGCAATGATGCCGTGGATTGCGAAGAACAAGCTGGTTGATCAATCGAAGAACTGATCGATTCCAGTGTTCCGGAAACCGCACTTCGGTGCGGTTTTTTTTGGTCAAGCGATGTGTGAGGTGGCACGCAGACACGCTTGCGCCGGACGGGGTACCATCGGCAGGTCCGATGACGTTGCCAGACCATGACGCGTCCTCAAGCAATTTCCCTCATCCCCATTTCAGGAGTCACTCAATGAGTTCAAAAAAAGTAGCCGTACCCGTACTCGATTTCGGTATCAGCGACAAGGATCGCGCCAAGATTGTCGATGGCTTGTCCCATCTGCTGGCCGACACCTACACGTTGTATCTGAAGACGCATAACTTCCACTGGAACGTCACCGGTCCGATGTTCCAGACTCTGCATCTGATGTTCATGGGCATGTACACCGAACAGTGGGCCGCCGTTGACTTGCTGGCCGAGCGTATCCGTTCGCTGGGCGAGCCGGCACCAGGAACCTACGAACAGTTCGCCGCGCTGACGGTCATCAAGTCGAGTGTCGGCCTGCCAAAAGCGCAAGAGATGATTCGCGAACTGGTCGAAGGTCAGGAAGCCGTGGCACGCACCGCGCGCGCAGTCTTCCCGATTGCCGAGAAAGCCAACGATCAGCCAACCTGCGACTTGCTGACCCAGCGCATGCAGATCCACGAAAAAAATGCATGGATGTTGCGCAGCTTGCTCGAAGAGTAATCTTCTGGCCGCAACCTGAGAAGACCGCGCCACGGCGCGGTTTTTTTTCGTCTCCGTCGATTCAATTGTAAGCAGGGGTCCCATTGGAGCCAGGCCAGAAAGTGCTGGCGTATAGTTTTCCTTTTATTTGATCTTCGGAGAATGACGATGTCGCAACTGCGCAAAGCAATGTTGGGAGTAGCCTTGTCGGCGCTGGCCATGGGCGTGCAAGCCCAGGCCATCCTGCCCTCGACTGGAACAGTAGTCTTGCTGCCCGCACAAGGTGAAGTCAAGCGCGCCAACGATCAGGCGCTTGCCACGCTGATGGTCGAGGAGCAGGACAAGGACAAGACCGTTGCCGCATCCCGCGTGAACCTCAAGATGAAGCGGGGCACCGAGATCGTCAAGCAGGCCGATCCGCAGGCCGTCCTGACAACGCGCGGCTATTACACCTACCCGATCTATTCCGAAGAGCCGCAAAAGGCGTCTGCAAAGCCACGTCAGCCGGTCGGATGGCGGGTCGGGCAGTACCTTGATGTGCTGACGACCAACCTTGCCACCTTGCCGAAAACAGTCGCTGCGGCGCAGAGTGTGCTGGAGCTCAATGGCCTGGTCTTCTCGCTCAGTGACAGTGCTGCACGCAAGCTCGATGACGAACGCATCGTTGCAGCCACCAGAAACCTCGCCGAACGGGTGAGCTCGGTGGCACGCGCACTGGGGCGCAATCCGGCCGACGTCGTCATCGAAAGCATGGATTTCGATGGTGCAGGGGCCGCAACATCGCGGGAGAATTCACCGATGCTCATGAAAGCCATGCGCGGCATGGCAGCGGACGTGGCGGTCGAGGAGCCGAGTTTCGAAGCAGGTGAAACCACGTTGCGCATGCAACTGATTGGCAAGATCCGGTTCAAGTAAGTGCGCTTCGACTAAAATGGCTGCGCAGCGGCAGTCTTGGTTCCGCGAGGTTTCTGGACTGGCCACTTTTTTCGCTGCTGTAAATCGAAACGGAATTCGCATGGCATCTTTCAATCGTCGCAAACCCAAGCGTGGTGGCACATCGCTGGCCAAAATGCTGCGCTTCAAGCGTCCATCGGCAACCCCGCAACAGCAGGTCGATGCGGGCCACGTGCGCCAGTCGTTACGACGGCGGGGCGTCTATCTTCTGCCGAACGCCTTCACGACGGCTGCACTGTTTTGCGGTTTCTACGCCATCGTGATGGGTATGAACCAGAACTTCGAGAACGCGGCGATTGCCATTTTCGCGGCGATGATACTCGACAGTATCGATGGCCGGGTTGCCCGCATGACCAACACCCAGAGCGAGTTCGGTGCGCAGTACGACAGCCTGTCGGACATGGTGTCATTCGGTGCGGCACCGGCGCTGGTGATCTACGAATGGTCCTTGCGCGGCATGGGCAAGCTTGGCTGGCTTGCTGCCTTCGTGTATTGCGCCGGCGGTGCGTTGCGACTGGCACGCTTCAATACCAATATCGCGGTGGTCGACAAACGTTATTTCCAGGGACTGCCCAGTCCGGCAGCAGCGGCGATGGTGGCCGGCTTTGTCTGGGCGATGGACGACCTTGGCTTTGCCGGTCCCGACCTGTCCTGGTTCGCCTGGGCCATCACGCTGTACGGTGGTCTGACGATGGTCAGCAACATCCCGTTTTACAGTTTCAAGGACATCAATCTGCGCAAGTCGGTGCCGTTTATCGTCGCTTTCCTGATCATGCTGGGCATGGTCGCGGTGTCGAGCGATCCACCGAAATGGCTGTTCGGTCTGTTTGTGTCGTACGGCTTGTCGGGTTACGTGATTTATTTCTGGCGTCTGTTCAAGGGCAAGTCGATCAGCCTGGTCGACGCCAGTACTGATTCGTCTGCAGAGAAATAAAGGCATCCGGATTGTGCTGCCTGGCCCGGCACGAACAGGTTCCGGGCCAGTGCCGCATAGTGTGGCCTGACCGGTGCTGCCTTGCCGGCAGGATCAAAACGTTGCTCTTTCATTCGAACGGCCTTATAGTTTTTCCGATCAAGGGTTGAGCTGCGAGGCTGAACTGCGTTATTCGTGCCGGTGTTGAGCGCGGATAAATGCAGGATGCTTCTTCCGTCTTCATTGCACAAAAATTCAGCACGCAGTCGGGTTGTCACCGATCGCCATTTCAGGGAGTTCCACATGTCCGCATCAAACAAACTCATCATTTTCGACACCACGCTGCGCGATGGCGAACAGTCTCCCGGCGCATCGATGACCAAGGATGAAAAAATCCGCATCGCGCGCCAGCTCGAACGGCTCAAGGTCGATGTGATCGAAGCCGGTTTTGCCGCCGCGTCGCAAGGCGATTTCGAGTCGATCCACGCGATTGCCGGCATCATCAAGGACGCTACCGTGTGTTCGTTGTCGCGTGCCAATGACCGCGATATTTCACGCGCGGCCGAAGCGCTGGCACCGGCGGCACGCAAGCGCATCCACACCTTCATTGCGACCTCGCCGCTGCACATGGAAAAGAAATTGCGGATGACGCCGGACCAGGTGTTCGAGCAGGCCACGCAGGCCGTGCGCTTTGCTCGCAATTTCACCGATGACGTCGAATTCAGTCCGGAAGACGGCAGTCGTTCCGACGTTGACTTCTTGTGCCGCGTGATTGAATCGGTCATCAAGGAAGGCGCGACCACGATCAACTTTGCCGACACCGTCGGCTACGGCGTGCCCGAGTTGTATGGCCAGATGCTGCGCACCTTGCGTGAGCGGATACCCAATTCGGACAAGGCGGTCTGGTCAGTGCATTGCCATAACGACCTCGGCATGGCGGTCGCCAATTCATTGGCCGGCGTGATGATTGGTGGCGCGCGCCAGGTCGAATGTACGATCAATGGACTGGGCGAGCGCGCCGGCAATACGGCGCTCGAAGAAGTCGTGATGGCGCTGCGTACACGCCACGATCACTTCAAGCTTGATGTCGGTATCGACATCAGTCAGATCGTTGCCACCTCGCGGCTGGTCTCGCAGATCACCGGATTTGCCGTGCAGCCGAACAAGTCGGTGGTCGGTGCAAACGCTTTTGCCCACGCGTCCGGCATCCATCAGGACGGCGTATTGAAGGCCCGCGATACCTACGAGATCATGCGCGCCGAAGACGTTGGCTGGGCCGCCAACAAGATCGTGCTGGGCAAGCTGTCAGGTCGCAATGCGTTCAAGCAGCGCCTCGAAGAACTCGGCATTTCGCTCGAATCCGAAGGCGAAGTCAATGCCGCCTTTGCCCGCTTCAAGGAACTGGCCGACCGCAAATCCGAGATTTTTGATGAAGACATCATGGCGCTGGTATCGGATGAAGCGCAGTCGCACGAAAACGAGTTTTACCAGTTCGTGTCGCTGTCGCAGCATTCCGAAACCGGAGAAAAGCCGAGCGCGAAAGTTGTCTTCTCGATCGAAGGCAAGGAAGCCAGTTGTACCGGTGAAGGCAACGGCCCGGTCGATGCGATTGTCAACGCGATCGAATCCAAGACCGCCAGTGGTGCCGAATTGCTGCTGTTTTCGGTCAATGCGATTACGACGGGTACGCAATCACAGGGCGAAGTCACGATGCGGCTGTCGAAAGCAGGACGCATCGTCAACGGCGTCGGGGCGGATCTCGACATCGTTGTGGCGTCGGCCAAGGCCTATCTGTCGGCGCTGAACAAGCTGCATTCGAAGGTCGAGAAGCTCAACCCGCAGTTGTAACCCCTCTGCTTACGGAAAGTGGCGGTCCGGATCAAAGCGCAGGTCCGGGCCGTTGAGCATCTGGCGCACGATGCCTTGCCGGTCAAAATGGACATGCATCATCGAGTCCCAGACATCGCTTTCCTTGTAGGCGTAGGACCAGACTTCCATGTCGATGCGCGGCAGGTTCGATGTCTCGCCGGGCGCGCCTATGGTGCGCAACACCTGCTGCTTGTCGGCCACGCCGGGCACCAGCGTGGCAAACATCGCAGTGGTCAGCACCTGGCGATAACTGACCAGGCGGCCATCGCTGCCGATGCGGGCCATCCACGTGCGCTGACCCCACGGACCTTTGGCGTATTCGAGCAAGTGCTCGCTGCCGAGCGCGTAGCGATGGGTCGGCGTGCCGAGTTTGTCGAGGACAGCTGCCTCGGTGGCACCGGGTAACACGGGAGGTGCCAGCAGCGCGGCGCAACCGCCGGACAGGGTCGCGAGGAGTAGTACAAAAAGGCGAAGACTGGACATCGGATGGGCCTGTTCGGGGTGTGAAAATATTCGGGTAGGTTAATCGACTCAGCAGGTTTGAACTGCCTGCGGGTTTCCTGTACACTGCGTCACCGATCATTTTGGTCGGCGCATTTATTGATCTTTATTTTTGTTGTTCACGGTGTTTGGGGTGACAACTCCGCTCACCGCTTGTGAAAGGTAACACTCATGTCGATGGAAAAATCCAGCAAAGCCGCAATCATTGCGGACAATGCGCGCGGTCTGAACGATACCGGCTCCCCGGAAGTGCAAGTTGCACTGCTGACAGCCCGTATCAATGAACTCAATGGTCACTTCAAGGCTCACGCCAAGGATCACCATTCACGCCGTGGTTTGATCATGATGGTCAATCGTCGCAAAAGCCTGCTGTCCTACCTCAAAGGTAAAGACGCGACGCGCTATCGTTCACTGATCGAAAAACTCGGTCTGCGTAAGTAATCAGGGACGTTACATTACTTCCCCGATTATTGATCGCTGAAATGCCCGTATCGGCTCTGTCGATGCGGGCATTTTGTTTTTGATGGCGTCATCCAGTTTGCAATAAGCCGGGCAAAGTCTGTCTTGCCCGGTGGTGGTGAGGTGAACGACAGCTCCTGAAAATCTGTCGGCAAAATAGAAAGGAATCACCGTGTTCAATAAAGTAACCAAGACTTTCCAGTATGGCCAGCATCAAGTGACACTGGAGACCGGCGAGATTGCTCGCCAGGCTTCGGGTGCAGTACTGGTCTCGATCGAAGATACCGTCGTGCTCGCGACCGTCGTCGCCCGCAAGGATGCCAAGCCAGGTCAGGACTTCTTTCCGCTGACCGTCGACTATGTCGAAAAAACCTACGCGGCCGGTCGTATTCCGGGCGGTTTCTTCAAGCGTGAAGGCCGTCCTTCCGAGAAAGAAACCCTGACATCGCGTCTGATCGATCGTCCTGTTCGTCCGCTGTTCCCTGAAGGCTACATGAATGAAGTGCAGATCATCATTCATGTCCTGTCCGTCAATCCGGAAATCGATCCCGACATCGCTGCGATGATCGGTGCATCGGCCGCGTTGTCCGTCTCCGGCGTGCCATTCAGTGGTCCTGTCGGTGCAGCCCGCGTGGGTTACATCAACGGTCAGTACGTACTCAACCCAACCACGACCCAGCTGAAATCATCGGACCTCGACTTGGTCGTTGCCGGTACCGAAGCCGCTGTCCTGATGGTCGAATCGGAAGCCAAGCAATTGTCCGAAGAAGTCATGCTCGGTGCTGTCGTGTTCGGTCACGAGCAAATGAAAGCCGTCATCGATGCGATCCATGAACTGGTACGCGACGGCGGCAAGCCGGAAATCGAATGGGCACCTGCTGCCAAGAATGAAGCGCTGATTTCGCGCGTCGCCCATTTCGGCGAAGCCAAGCTGCGCGATGCGTATCAGACCAAGGACAAACAGGCACGCACTGCCAAGCTGAAGACGGCAACGTCGGAAGTCATGGAGGCACTGAAAGCCGAAGCCGCCTCGATTGCCGGCGTCGCACCGGACAGCGCTGACGTGAACAACATCCTGTTCGATCTGGAAGCCAAGATCGTCCGTTCGCAGATTCTTGAAGGCGAGCCACGCATTGACGGTCGCGATACCCGCACCGTCCGTCCGATCTCGATTCGTACCGGCGTGCTGCCACGCACCCACGGTTCGGCGCTGTTCACCCGCGGCGAAACGCAAGCACTGGTCATCGCCACGCTCGGCACTGCCCG
>CANFED010000032.1 GCA_947445995.1 Oxalobacteraceae bacterium
CCTTGCATTGACCGTGATAAGCCGGTCAGATTCTCATCGGCATGACGACATACTTGAAGTCGGCATTGTCGGGAATGGTAATCAGCGCCGATGAATTGGCGTCGCCCAGTGCGATGTTGACCTGGTCGCATTTGAGATTGTTGAGGACATCGAGCAGGTACGTGACGTTGAATCCGATGTCGACGCTGTCGCCGCCGTAATCGATTTCGATTTCTTCGACCGACTCTTCCTGATCCGCATTGGTTGAACTGACCTTCATGCTACCCGGAGTGACGATGCAGCGCACGCCCTTGAACTTGTCGCTGGTCATGATGGCCGCACGTTGCAGTGAGCGCAGCAACTGGTCACGACCGAGCGTGAAGTTATTCTTGTAGCCCTTCGGCACAACGCGGGTGTAGTCCGGGAATTTGCCTTCGACCAGCTTCGAGATCAGTTCGATATCGGCAAAGGTCAGCTTGACCTGATTGGCGGCGATGTCGATTTGCACCAGCTCGTCGGTGTCTTCCAGCAAACGCTGCAATTCGATGATGGTCTTGCGCGGGATGATGACTTCCTGGCGCGCAAATTCCTGCTCGGTTTCGACCTGGCAAAATGCCAGCCGATGACCGTCGGTCGCCACGGCAATCACGTTCTTGCCATCGACGACCAGTAACAGGCCATTGAGGTAGTAGCGAATATCTTGCTGCGCCATCGAAAAGTGAACCATGTTGAACAAGTGCTTGAGCGTTTTTTGCGGCAGGCTCAATTGGGCGTTGTAGTGCTCGGCTTGCGTGACGGTCGGAAATTCTTCAGCCGCCAGCGTTTGCAGCGAAAACCGTGACTTACCGGTTTGAACTGACATGCGCTTGTTGGCCAGGGTCAGCGACACCTCGCCTGATTCGGGCAGGGCACGCAAAATATCGAGCAGCTTGCGGGCTGCCACCGTCGTTGCGGCAAGCTCCTCGCCACCTTCGACGGTGATGTGCGTCGTGATCTGGACTTCGATATCGGTCGACAAAAACGAGACCTTGTCGCCGTCCTTGCGTATGAGAATATTGGCCAGAATCGGCAATGTGTGCCGACGCTCGACAATACCGCTCACAATTTGCAGTGGCCGGAGTAGGGTGTCTCTGCTGGTTTTAACCAATTGCATGGTGTCATCCTTGGTAATCATTGTTGGTGGAAATGGCGCCAGTGAATGTCCCTGCCACTGGATCCGGCCCCTTGAATCAAACTGCCGTTTTACTCACCCCGCATTTTGACAGAAAAGGTTTCACTCCTGACAAAATGCGCATTCCTGCACGATTCGCAAGACCAGCCAGCGCCTGCCTTGCGAGAGTTATCCACAGGACCGCAGGCACTAACTGCTTACCCTTTCAGTGTTTGTTCCAGCACGTGCAATTCATGATTGCATTCCGGGCTCTTGGAACGGTCTGCGCCAATTTTTCGCACCGCATGCAAGACCGTGGTGTGGTCGCGACCGCCGAACAATTCGCCAATTTCCGGCAGACTTTTTTGGGTCAATTCCTTGGCCAGGTACATGGCGATCTGGCGCGGACGTGCAATGTTGGCAGGGCGCTTTTTCGAATACATGTCAGCGACCTTGATGTTGAAAAAGTCCGCCACCGTCTTCTGGATATTTTCGACTGAAATCTGGCGATTCTGTACTGACAGCAAGTCCTTCAGTGCATCCTTGACGACCTCGATCGTGATGTCCTTGCCATGAAAACGCGAGAACGCGAGAATCTTGCGCAATGCGCCTTCGAGTTCGCGCACATTCGAACGCAA
Source organism: Oxalobacteraceae bacterium (assembly GCA_947445995.1). Classification (GTDB taxonomy): domain Bacteria; phylum Pseudomonadota; class Gammaproteobacteria; order Burkholderiales; family Burkholderiaceae_D; genus Actimicrobium. Next base: position 1,768 of record CANFED010000032.1, read on the forward strand.
GTGCTTGGCCACGAAAAAAGCCACGTCGTCGGAAAAGTTGACCCCTTCCTGTGCTGCTTTTTTCAGCAGAATCGCGACGCGCATTTCCAGCTCTGGCGGCTCCACCGCAACCGTCAGGCCGGAATCGAAACGTGAAATCAGGCGATCGTCCATGCCGGTAATTTCTTTCGGATACGTGTCGCTGGTGATGACGATCTGCTTCTTTGCAGCAATCAACGCTTCAAACGCATAGAAAAACTCTTCCTGGGTGCGGCTCTTGCCACCAAAGAATTGAATATCATCGATCAGCAAGACGTCGAGCGAATGGTAATAGCGCTTGAAGTCATCGAAACCCTTGCGCTGATAAGCCGTCACGACGTCGCGCACATATTGCTCGGCGTGGATGTAGCGGATCTTGGCAGACGGATTGTCGGCCATCACCTGATTACCAATCGCGTGAACCAGATGGGTTTTCCCCAGGCCAACGCCGCCATACAGGAACAGCGGGTTGTATGAGCTACCGGGATTATCGGCGACCTGGATTGCCGCAGCCCGCGCGAGCTGGTTGGCCTTGCCAGTGACGAAACTGTCGAACGTCAGTGCGGTATTGACCCGGCTCTGGTCGCGACGTGGTGCATTGTCTATCACCGGCAAGTCAAGCAATCCATCGACCGACGGTGAGATGCCATTGATGCCGTTGCCGTCAACCCGTGCTGCCACCGGCATCGCTGCGGCCGGTTTGCGCGGCGCGTTCAGGCGTGGGTCGAGGACGAACTGCACATCAATCGGCTCTTCCCAGTATTGCGCTGCCAATGCCGTAATGCGGTTGGCGAACTGCGTTTTGACCCAGTCGAGCTTGAACCGGTTAGGCGCGGCAATACGCAACCGGCCCTCTTCGTAATCGAGGGGGACCAGTGGTTTAATCCAGGCGCTAAATTGCTGCGGCGTTAATTCCTGCTCCAGCTGGGCTGAGCAAGTTTGCCAGAAATTATCCATGCATCTTCTATTGAATTGGGGGAGGCGGAACGGTACTGACGGACAGTACGGTCATTACCCTCAGGCTGGTCGTAGCTGGCTGTGAGAGGACGCCATATCGACCTGCATTCTACCCTTGACGGGGATAGTTATCCACAGGCGAGCCGGACTTTTTCCGCGCAAGGCCGGTATCACGACCGCATCAGGATATCTTGCTAAGTTATTGACAAGCAAGCCGAAAGTACTGTCTAATCCTGGGTTCACTGTTCGACCCGCCTGCGTACCATGCTGTTGCCGTTAGCAGCTTCATCCGCCTCTGGGGACAGAGTGAAGAACGATTGAAGCGCTTTCGAGCACCGGGACGCAAGTATTTTCCGGACCGGGTCATTGCCCCGGCTTTCATACTCCGATTTTTTTCAGCTGAATAGCGAGACCATAATGAAACGTACTTATCAACCTTCCGTCGTACGCCGCAAGCGTACCCATGGCTTTCGCGCTCGCATGGCAACTCGTGGCGGCCGCGCCGTGCTTAACGCACGTCGCAGCAAGGGCCGTAAGCGCCTGGCAGCTTAAAACCTGTTGCACCTGCCCGCAGACAGTGTGACCGAGGCTCACTCACAGGACTTTGCACGCGAACGGCGCATCGTTAAAACGGATGAATTTTCATCCGTTTTTCGTTTGCGGCCTGTGTACCGCAGCGCACATTTTGTGTTGTACACCCGTGTCAATGCACTGACCCACGCCCGACTGGGCGTAGTGGTTGCCAAACGACTGGCACCGCGCGCCGTCACGCGCAACACCGTCAAGCGCGTCACCCGAGAATTGTTCCGGCTTGCCGCTCTGCCGCCAATCGATTGCATCGTGCGGCTGTCAAAACCGGTCAATGTTCGCAAAGGTCCGGCCACCACGAGCAGCTTGAAGACCGTATTGCGGGCAGAGCTACTGCAACTTTTTGCGTCGCAACGGCCCAGGGAGGCAGTTTGAAATCCGCTTTGTTAGTGCTACTGCGTGCCTACAAATTAGGCATTAGCCCTTTTCTGGGTCAAAATTGCCGTTTTCTTCCCAGCTGTTCGGACTACGCTGCTGAGGCAATTACTGAGCACGGAGCCCTGAAAGGCGGTATCCTCGCGGCCAAGCGATTGGCACGATGCCATCCTTGGCATCCGGGCGGCCTCGATCCGGTGCCACGACGCGACACCGCGAGTGCCACTGCGGCGACTTCTTGCAATTGCCACCACCCCTGAATTCCTGACTACTCAATTATTTAAAACACCTATGGATATCCGACGTACCGTACTGTGGGTTGTGTTCTCCTTGTCCCTGTTAATGCTGTGGGACAAATGGCAGCAGCACAATGGCAAGCCTCCGATGTTGTTCCCAGGAACAAGCGAGCAGACGAAACCTGTCGGCTCGGGTGTCGATGGTAAAACCAATTCTGCATCACTTCCAAGCGCCACCAATACACCCGGTGCTGCCATTGGCGTCGATACTGCGAATCTGGCCGCTGCGACCAAAGGCGAAACAATCTCGATCGTTACTGATGTGTTCAAAGCCGACATTGATACACAAGGAGGTCAGCTAAAACGCCTTGAGTTGCTCAAGCACAAGGACACGGTCGACAAGACAAAAAATGTTGTTTTGTTCGACAGCAGCACGAGTCGCACTTATCTTGCAGAAAGTGGTCTGATCGGCGGCGCGTTTCCTACCCACAAGACGGTATTCGTCGCACGTCCCGGTGCACGGACGATGGATGCAAGTGGTTCGTTGCAACTGGTACTCGATGCAGATCAAGGCGGTGTCAAGCTGACCAAGACCTATACCTTCAAAAGCGGCGATTACCATATCGACTTGAAGCACGATGTCACCAATACCGGCACAGCAGCGGTAACCCCTTCGGTCTACCTGCAACTGGTACGTGACGGTAGCAAGCCTGAAGGAGAATCATCGTTCTACAGCACCTTCACCGGACCGGCTGTCTATACAGACGAACAAAAGTTCCAGAAGCTAACTTTCGAAAAAATCGAAAAAAGTACCGAAGAGCACGCCAGCAAAGCGGACAACGGCTGGATTGCATTGATCCAACATTATTTCGTTTCAGCGATTATCTTGCCCCCGAAGACACAGCGCGAAATTTTCACGAAGAAGATTGCGACCAACCTGTATGCGGTTGGCAGCATTGTTTCGCTCGGATCAATTGCTCCGGGTGCCAGTGCCTCACTCGATTCGTTACTGTATTCGGGTCCTCAGGAATCGGCCGTACTGGAGCAGACAGCACCCGGCCTCGATCTGGTGAAAGACTATGGGTGGCTCACGATCATCGCCAAGCCAATTTTCTGGCTGATGACGCAAATCCACAAGATTCTCGGCAACTGGGGCTGGACCATCATTGTCCTGACCATGCTGATCAAACTAGCGTTCTTCCCACTGTCAGCCGCCAGCTATCGCAGCATGGCGAAAATGAAAATGGTGACGCCAAAAATGACGGACATCCGCGAGCGCTTCAAGAGCGATCCGCAAAAAATGAACCAGGCCATGATGGCTCTGTACAAAACCGAGAAGATCAATCCGCTCGGTGGTTGTCTGCCGATCGTCGTGCAAATTCCGGTATTCATTTCGCTGTACTGGGTCTTGCTGGCCAGCGTGGAGATGCGTAACGCGCCATGGCTGGGCTGGATTCAGGACTTGGCATCACCAGATCCTTATTTCATCTTGCCAGTGCTTATGGCCGTCTCGATGTTTGTCCAGACAAAACTCAATCCAAAACCACCTGATCCGATGCAAGCCAAGGTCATGATGTTCATGCCAATTATTTTCTCCGTCATGTTCTTCTTTTTCCCGTCCGGTTTGGTTCTGTACTGGGTAGTCAATAACGTGCTGTCGATTGCCCAGCAATGGGTCATCACCAAAAAGGCCGAGGAACAAGCCAAGCCGGGCTAAGCTAGCCCCCCTCGTTTCTCTCAAAAGCCCGTGAATTGTCTTCGCGGGCTTTTTTATTCATTGTCCGTCCCTGGCAAGAAGTTAAAATCCATCCATGAAATTTGATTCCTCTCCCATTGCTGCCATTGCAACTGCGCCTGGGCGTGGTGGCATCGGCATCGTCCGTTTATCCGGCAAAAACCTTGGCAATATTGCCGCCGATATTTGCAAACTGGCTCCGGGTACGACATTGCAACCTCGCCATGCGACCTATACCCGTTTCGTAGACGCTGATGACAACACGATCGATCAAGGCTTGGCGTTGTACTTCAAGGCACCTCACTCCTACACGGGCGAAGACGTCCTTGAATTACAGGGTCACGGTGGACCGGTCGTCATGCAACTGCTGCTGGCACGATGCCTGCAGGTCGGTGGCGCTATCGATTTGCGTCTCGCGCAACCTGGCGAATTTACCCAGCGCGCCTTTCTTAATGACAAGCTTGACCTGGCTCAGGCCGAGGCGGTTGCCGACCTGATCGATGCGTCGACCGAAGCTGCGGCACGTTCGGCATCGCAATCGTTGTCTGGCGTTTTTTCCGGCATCATCCGGGCACTCGTCGAGCAAGTCACAACGTTACGCATGCTGGTTGAGGCGACACTCGACTTTCCGGAGGAAGAGATAGATTTCCTGGAGAAATCGGATGCGCGAGGCAAGCTGACCGCCATACAGGAAACATTGCATCACGTGTTCCGTCAGGCAGCCCAAGGCGCACTGCTGCGTGATGGCCTCAATATCGTTCTGGCGGGTCAGCCCAATGTTGGCAAGTCATCGCTGCTCAATGCGTTGGCCGGTGCCGATGTGGCGATCGTTACCCCGATCGCCGGTACCACACGCGATAAGGTGACCGAGACAATACAGATTGAGGGAATTCCGCTCAACATCATCGATACTGCCGGCATTCGTGATGCATCTGAGGCAACGGATGAAGTCGAACGTATCGGTATCGAACGTACCTGGGCTGCCGTGGCCAATGCGGATGTCATTATTCATCTGCTTGATGCCTGCCGCGGACCGACCTTGGCAGATGAACACATCATTACGCGTTTCCCGGAAAATATTCCGGTAATGCGCGTATGGAACAAGATTGACTTGTCGGGACACAAACCTGCGGTTGATCGGCTTGATGATGCCACGCACATCTATCTGTCCGCCACGGATCAGCTCGGCATGGACTTGCTACGTGAAGAGTTATTACGGCTGGCTGGTTGGCAGCAAACTGGCGAATCGCTCTACCTCGCGCGCGAACGTCACCTTGTGGCGCTGGCGGCCGCACAAACCCATCTGCAATTTGCTGCCGAGCACGCAGCATTGAGCGACCATGCGCTAGATCTGTTCGCCGAGGAGTTGCGACTGGCGCAAGAGCAACTGAGCAGCATCACTGGCGCTTTTACGTCAGACGATCTGCTCGGTGTCATTTTCAGTCGGTTTTGTATCGGAAAATAAATCGTGGCTCCCGGAGATCAGGCAGTCGCCAGAGCAGAGAATTGCGCGGTTGACACCGTCAATTGCGCCACTGAAGAGCCGGTGCGTTCGATTAATCCCATGATCTGATCGATTTCCCGACGACACTTGAGTAGCGCGCTGTCTACTTGCGTGGCTAACTCCTCATCACAATATTTACCATGCTGGTCACGGACATTGATCAGCCGAGCCATGCGCATCCTGCTCTCGGTCAGATATCGTGCAGCGACTTCAATGAATTCGACATGCAATTCACTGGCCAGCTTTGCCAGTCGCTGTGTATCGGCAACCAGCAAAGCCATGTCAGCGCGCAGCCGCACCACACTCAATTCAAAAACATTGCCCGGTGATCGTCTGGCGTGTGTCGTTACCTGGGTAACTTGCTCTTGTAACAGCGCCAGCTTATGCACGTTATCAGCGATGCTTCGTCCGAGTAATTCAATTTTGGCGCGTTGCTCGCAAAAGTGAATCAGTGCAAGCTGGAAAGTACTTTGTTCATGCGAAGACATTCTAATCTCCTAAGGGTGCTCTTTGGCCGCCAATATTGTCGTCATTAGTACCGGTTAAATACTAACCAACAGTATTGCCGATTTACAGAGAGTTCCCTAGGGAAAATATTACCTTGTCGTAAATGACCAGCTTCGCTCGGCAGGTTGACCGGATACCGTGCCGACAAATCGCACGTCATAAGTCGTCGCGGCACTCAGCTCTGCCAAGGGAATGATGGCTGCTGCGGAAGTAGGCGTTTCAGGATCCGTCGAATTGCTCAGCAAGCGCGTAGCGAGCGCTTGCCCGCCACGAGGACTGATCGTGAATGTCTGCACATTGACCACAGCATCGATATCCGCATGGACGCTCACCGGATAGCCAACTGCATTCTGGTTTGGCACCGGATCAGGCAATTCCTGATCACTGTAAAAAACAGTCGTTACGCCAGTCTGGTTAGCCGACGGATACACGGCAAACTTGCCGTTACCCAGGCCAGGTCCCAGCCCGTTCGCAGTGAAGTTGACAGTCAAAAAATTGTAGCCGGTAGCGCTGAAGCCTGCCGATCCGGCCCCTGCTTCCAGAAACTTGGGTTCGAAGATGACAAAACGGTGATAAATGGCGGTAATCAAATCTTCTGCATTGGTTGCCCCTGCAAAATTGGCGCTTGCCGCGATGACTTCACCAAATGCGTATCCCCGTGTGGATGAAAACACATAATTTGCAGCAGTAAGCCTTTCTGCCACACCCACTCCTGTGAAACCAGGTTTGCCGGCAACCTGAACATGGGTAATCGCGCCATTCACCTTCTGGTAGTTGGAATGGCCACGAGCCGCAAGATCAACATTGGCATTTCTGGAAAGCAAACCCAGTCCCATTTGTTGCCTGCGGTAATTGAACCGGTTATATCCATCCGTGGCAGTGTCATTGGTGAGAGTCGGTGCTCCTGGCTCTGCTAGTAGCTGTGTTGTCGTGTCTGCGACGGGTATTGGTGTTGATGCATTGTTGCCGCCACCACATGCCACCAAGAAAAATGACAGGGAGAGCGCACTGGCGCAGGCGGCAATGCGTCGAAGGTGGGTCATGGAAAGTCTCCTGAATAGGCCGGTAGCGCACTACGCTGACGAGCGTATTTTGGGTGCTGGAAGTTCAGATTAACAAATAGTTGCGATGGACAAAGATTTATAGGTGCAGCGCTCTCAAACAGGTTCAAAAATACCGGCAGTGCGGTTTTTTTTCACATTGTCCCAATTAAAGAACTGACCGTTCATTGCCACATAGACACCCGATGGCAAGACCTGAACAACGCCGCAGGCAAAACCGAAATTGAACAATGCATCTGAATTTGTAATTTCGTAAGGAATCATCGCTCCAGTCAGCACGATGGTTTGAGACAACCCTGCAGCACCCAGAACGGCTGCCGTTTCCGGCATCGTGTCAGTACCGTGAATGATCACGATGGCTGACTGCGCCGACGCGCGGCAACTGGCAAGGATACGTTGCCGATCTGCGTCTTGCATCTCCAGCGAATCGAGGAAAGGCAATTCTTCTAGTGTGACCGACGCGGTGATACGCGCACGCGTGATCGCGGCAGCCAGATGGCCGGCACCGAAAGTCAACTTGCCGGCAATTTCATCGTAATGTTTGTCAAAGGTACCGCCACTGGCAATTACACGAAGTGTCATGGGAATCAGGCAGAGTGCCCGGCGGGTGCCAGGTCGAGGAGATCATTGTAGTTCAGTCCGGACAACCGGCGCGGGCTAACGGGAAAAGGCACGCTAGCAGCGGGTTTGAGTCTATCCAGCGAAAATTGTCGTAAATGTTGGTGCACGCTTTGGTTGATCGCAATTGCTGCCTGCATCATCAGCAAGTCGACAGCGTGGCTGGAATGACGATCACCCTGTCTGGCACTGGGGGCGGGACCCATTTCTGTCCTCGCCACTGCACAGCGGTAAACATCTTCCAGGGTGAGGTCGGCCGGAACGCCGGCGAGCTTCCAGCAGCCATACGATATTTCAATGATCAGACTATTGCGGACCAATTCGATGCAATATTTATTTATTTCGCGGCTGCTGCGCCCTGTTTTCTGCTTCATTTGGGCCAGAGTCAGCGTCAATGGCGCGACCGAGACCAGCTTCCCCAGTAGTTCGGTAATGACGCTACACCGCTCGTGCAAATCGCCGCTGCCAAGAATGAAATCGTTACCCGCTGTCATTGCATCTCCACCGTTACCCAAAATAAGTCCGGTATCACTGCTGCCTCATCATCAAAATAAAATATCAATGAATTTCTGATGATGGCAGGAGTTGTTACCCTGAGAAGAACGAATCGTAGGCGAAGACGAGACCGCAAAGCCAATGCCTTGTAAGCATCACTTTATGCGGTTGGAGCATAGATTGACGAACTCAGGCGACGGCCGCTATGCGACGCGACAAATGACGCGATGATCTGGGTGCCGGGTAGGCTGCGGCTGAACTGACTTTGAGACGGTCCAGAGAAAATTGACGCAAGTGCTGGAATACGCTTTGATTGATCGCCATCGCTGCTTGCATCACGAGCAGGTCGGCATCATGTTGCAAGCGCCGCGGCTGGTGGCCAGGAAGTTTAACGGAGGTCGAAACAGAAGATTGTCCTGACACAGGCTGTTCCGCCATCACGCAACGAAAGACATCCTCCAGGGTCACCTTATCTGGTGCGCACGCCAGCGACCAACTGCCTACCGACTGCGAGTTTGCTTCGAGCAACGCTGCACGGGCTAGTCCGGCGCACAAATTTTCAAGATCACGCTCGCTACGCCCCGTACTTTCTACGAGATTCCAGATGCTGAGTTGACGCGGCGCGCAGGCAACAAATTTTCCGAGAATTTCTGTAATTGCGCACAAGCGCTTGTGCAGGGCAACATCGCCCAAAATGAAATCTTCTGTCATCACAACATTCTCCTGAGTCCGGCAGGTCGCCGGCATATTAGTCCGAGGTATCGGCAACTGTTGCTATAAGGCCGGGTGGGCACGAGCTTCAATTGATATCGTCGCAATAGTTCGATCGATGCGTGTTCTTTCAGCAAATTGCAGGCCAGCTTTTCAGGTGCGATTTCGGCATTTTGTGACCTCTATTTGTTCTGTCGTGCCACAAAGTGCCCCGATGTGTGTCCATTGCGCATTTTGCGCATCACGCTGGTGCACTACAAGCGTCGAGAAGACAAGCAATCCAACTGGAAATTTACCGCTAAACTGATCTCTGAATTCACCCAATCCGCGCAAATCAATCATGAAACCTGTTGCCCCTGGTACCGTCATTTTTCACCGTCATCGCGGCTACGGTGTCATTGTCACGGTCAACTTGCTCACAGGATGGATCGCCGCCCGCTTTGGTAGCGAAGCCAGGACGCTGGATCTGAATCTTTCTTCCGACGAGATCCAGCATGCTGATGGGGAGCCCATTTTATTTCGACGAGCCCCGCCGGACCGAATGCCGCAAGCGCGGTTGATGGCAATGATGCGGGAGTTGCACCGGGCGGGGTATCAACGCTTGTATCTCTATAACTGGCCAAAACCATCTGGTATGCATTGGCGCTGGCAACTATTTTGCGGACCGCGAAACTGGATGCAGCGATCTTGGCGAGAAGGCTGGTACGGATCGGGAGCCGACTACAACTTCAACCCGGTGATGGGCTGGGGAGATGCGCCGGGTGCGAGCGCTACCGAACTTGTTGACGCCCTGGCACGCTTCGACCCGCAAGGATTGGCGCAAGCTCTAGGCAGAGATGAAGATCATACGGACTGGTTCGCACGCACTTGTGATTTGCTGCTACCTGACTATACGTTCAGTCTGAACTGGGATCACCATGATGGTCCTGTACCTCTTGGCGTACCGGTCATACCTGTACGTAGCGGAGTCCAGCACTATGCGGGTCCGCCAGTATCGTGGCCACCCGGATGGGCGAGGTTGTGGAATCATGGCAGCCGCCCAGTTGATGACATTGCCGTGGCACGCTACTTCAAAGCATCCAGCGATACGCTGCCGGACTAACGGTCAACCTGGCAACGTCAATACGTTGCGTGGTGCGCCAGCAGAAAAATCCACAATATTCTGAAAAGCCCTACCAAAATACAATTCGTAGCTACGCTCTTCGACATAGCCCAAGTGAGGCGAGGCCAGTACATTGGAGTTCTGCAGCAGTGGTGATGTTGCGGGCAATGGCTCGGTATCGAATACATCCAGCGCGACATAACCCGGACAACCTGCTGTGAGAGCTTGCTGAAGGGCACCTGTTGCCAGCAATTCCGCTCGACTTGTATTGACCAGCAATGCCGAAATTTTCATTGTGGCAAGGTCAGCAAAAGTAACGCAGCCACGAGTCGTTTCGCTCAGGCGCAGATGCAGGGAAAGCACATCGGAGCGAGAAAAAAATTCTTCTTTTGATGTTGCTGCCTCAAAACCATCAACATGAGCCAAGGCGCGACTAGTACTGCTGCCCCAAACAAGTACAGACATGCCGAATGCCTTGCCAAAACCCGCTACTAACCGGCCAATCTTTCCATAACCCCAGATTCCCAGGGTTTGCCCTTTCAATACGCGACCGAGCACATTTTTTTCTGGCGAAGTCGATACGGTTTGCCATAAACCATCCCGCAAATTTGCTGTGTAGTCAGGAATGCGGCGCATTGAAGCCATGATCAATGCCCACGTCAGCTCGGCAGGTGCCGTAGGATCACTGATTCCCTCAACGATGGTAATTCCGTTTTCCGCCGCAGCAACAAGATCGATGTGACCACTCACCTTGCCTGTTTGCGCAATTAATTTAAGGCGAGGCAATTTATTGAGCAGCGCCGCGGGCAAACTGGTTCGTTCGCGAATCAAGACCAGCGCATCGAAACTCGCAAGACGAATTGCCAGTTGACCAAGTCCGCGCGCCGAATAGTTGAATATCTTGACATCGTGGTCAGCGAGCAATTTGAAACAGTCGAGATGACGAACTCGATCCTGGTAATCATCAAGAATAGCAATTTTCATAGGATGGTAAAAAAGTCGGGGGGAGTGAAACCGTAATGAAATAACGACAAAAGTAAAATCTGAAATTCCCTACTACAAAATTAAGCCTGTAATTACTACCTTTTTGTTGTGATACACCGACCCAGACAAATCTCAGGTGTACAATTTATTGTCATTTTTATTGCAATTTTTTATAGGCGTCATACCGTTACGACTTGGTGTGATGCAGCGCGGCTCAGCCAGATAATGGCGGCATATTCCTGATTTCACGGCGAGATCATTATTTCATTGATCAAACCCTGAACAGATTTCTTTATCGGTATTGGAGACATGACTTCATGAATCAACCCGTTATGGGCGGCGTTGCCAGCATCAACGCCCCGTCTTACGTAAAACAGCAAGAATTGATCAACTGGGTTGCCGAGGTGGCGTCACTTACCAGACCGGCACGTATCGTCTGGTGTGATGGTTCACAAGAAGAATATGACCGCCTCTGTAGCGAAATGGTCGCTGCCGGAACAATGAAAAAATTAAATCAGGACAAACGACCGAACAGCTATCTGGCTTGTTCCGATCCTGGCGACGTGGCGCGCGTCGAAGACCGCACTTTCATTTGTTCAGCCAGCGAAGCAGATGCCGGTCCGACCAACAACTGGCAGCCACCAGCTGAAATGCGTGCGACGCTCAATGGACTCTTCGATGGATGCATGCGTGGAAGAACACTGTATGTCGTCCCTTTTTCGATGGGTCCTCTGGGTTCGCCAATAGCGCATATCGGCGTTGAATTATCCGACTCTCCTTACGTCGCCGCGAATATGCGCGTGATGACACGCATGGGCAAAGCAGTATTCGAAGTTCTTGGTACGGATGGGGAATTCGTTCCTTGCGTACACACTGTGGGCGCGCCGCTGGGAGCTGGCCAGAAGAGCGTGCCTTGGCCATGCAACCCGACAAAATATATTGTCCATTTCCCCGAAACCCGCGAAATCTGGTCATATGGTTCAGGTTACGGCGGCAATGCCTTACTTGGTAAAAAATGTTTCGCATTGCGGATTGCGTCTAGCATGGGACGTGCCCAAGGATGGCTCGCCGAACACATGTTGATCCTTGGTGTTGAATCACCTGAAGGCAAAAAGCATTATGTGGCTGCAGCGTTTCCGTCCGCATGCGGCAAAACCAACTTTGCAATGCTGATTCCGCCAGCAGGATTTGAGGGATGGAAAGTCACCACAATCGGTGACGACATTGCTTGGATCAAGCCAGGTGAGGATGGCCGCCTGTACGCAATTAATCCGGAAGCGGGTTATTTTGGCGTCGCCCCTGGCACCAACCAGAAAACCAACTTCAATTGCATGGCATCGATGGTCAGCGATACGATCTTTACCAACGTCGCACTGACCGATGACGGTGATGTCTGGTGGGAAGGACTGACCAAGCAGGCTCCCGCACATCTGATCGACTGGCAAGGCAAAGACTGGACGCCGGATATCGCCAAGGAAACCGGGCGCAAAGCAGCGCATCCAAATGCACGATTTACTGTCGCGGCTACCCAGAATCCGGTCATTGACGCCGCTTGGGACGACCCGGCGGGTGTACCTATTTCAGCATTTATATTCGGCGGGCGACGTTCAACGACAGTGCCGCTCGTCACGGAAGCACGCGACTGGGTCGAAGGCGTCTACATGGCTGCGACGATGGGATCGGAAACCACCGCTGCAGCGACTGGGCAAATGGGTGTGGTTCGACGCGATCCATTCGCGATGTTGCCATTTATTGGTTACAACATGAGTGATTATTTCCAGCATTGGCTGGATATGGGTGAGAAATTGGCTGCCACCGGCGCGACCTTACCGAGTATTTTTTGCGTCAACTGGTTCCGTACCGATAGCGAAGGCAAGTTTGTCTGGCCAGGCTTTGGCGACAACATGCGTGTGCTTAAATGGATGCTTGATCGGATCGAACAAAAAGCTGATGGCGTGGAACACATTTTTGGTACGACGCCGCGTTACGCAGATCTGAACTGGGAGGGTGTTGATTTCTCGCCTGAACAATTTGATCAGATTACGTCAATCGATGTCGCTGCGTGGAAGGACGAATTAAAGTTGCACACCGAATTGTTCGAGAAGCTCCGTCATCATTTGCCGCAAGAATTGACTGATGCAAAAAACAAACTTGAGAAACGACTGATGGCCTCATGACGTAGCCATCCAGATAATAAAAAAAGCGCAATCAGGCTGTCCTGTTGCGCTTATTTTTATGGGCATCTCGCTTAACGAACATCTACAACTCACTAGTCACATTGCTTGTTTAAACGAAAGGAGACCTTACCTGTTCACAAGCAATCGTGGTGATCGACTAATTGTTAAACCATGGCGAATAGATGCCCGATCGGAGGCTTCGGAGATATCAGCCGTTGACAGTCCGACAGCGCGTTGTGGCAAGGTGTTATCCGGTAGCACAACTCCCATTTTCCTTGTTAGCGCTACAAGGGAAGGAATCGTAAAATAGTCGACCGTCGGCTTTAATATAGATGTTTTCATAGCATGCTTTCTCACAAACATAGATGGCAAAGCGGCACAACTCAGTCGCGTGAAGCAACTGCCCGTAATTCTGATGCCATGTTCGGTTGCGAAATTTCAAGATCCCTGGCCATACGATTCAAGATCAGCATGCTGCGCAGGTGACTGCGAATTGATCGTTGCTCAAGTGACTGGCGCGGTTTCAATGCCAGCAAACTTGCCCGTAGCAGACCAAGCAGCAAAGGCTTGAAGATCAAAAACAAAGTAAGTAAGGCTCCTAAACCGAGCAAAGGTCGTGCTGATGCGATGATTGAACTCGTGACAACCTGAGCAACAGGGATCGCCGATTGGGCGGGAAATGCGATGGCCAATATGGACATGATGAACCTTAATAAGTTTAGCTAGTATGTTGCAGTGCAGTATGCAAGAGATGACTGTTATTAATCCAATTCCAATTTCACATATCAGTTATACTTTTTATGAATGAAATCAAGTTGATAACGCTGTTTCATTTACATTTTCAACAGACTGTTAGGACTGATGAGCTTCCTCACCCTTGATCTCAATTTGCTGCGTGTTTTTGATGCCGTGATGAGCGAGCGGAATCTAACGCGTGCCGCAAATCGACTTGCCATGACGCAACCGGCAGTATCCAATGCTCTCAAGCGGCTGCGCGATTCAGTGGGCGACGAGTTACTGATCCGAACAGCTCATGGTGTAAAGCCGACACCGCATGCCGATGAACTATGGCCGGCAGTAAGACGAGCTCTGTCAGATCTGGAAGCGGCGATGGCTCCGCAAAGTTTTGATGTCTCTACGACGCAAGCAACTTTTCGCATGGCGATGGCAGACGCGACTGCGGCACTTTGGCTTCCTTCATTGGTGCGCTCGATAGAGCGCGACGCGCCACGTGTCAATATCCGAATGGTGCCTCTGACGACGCGTGAACCAAGGCCAATGCTCCTTAGAGGAGATATTGATCTGGCAATTGGTTTTTTCCCGGGTGTCGTGGCGCAGCTGGCAGGCGAGCCTGATACGCCGATACGCCATGAACTACTTTATTCGGGACAGTATGCTTGTGTGATGCGCAAGCACCATCCGTTAGCTAAAAAAGAACTGACCCTCGATTCCTATTGTGAAGCGAAACACTTACTGGTGAGTTTCTCGGGCAGAGCGCATGGCATCGTCAGCGATACGCTGACCCAGCTAGGACGAGAACGCCGCATTCTATTGACCGTTAATCATTTTTTTACTGCTGGACGCGTCGTCGCAAACTCCGATCTGCTCACTGTCATCCCACGCCATTTAATTGCATCAACCGGCATGACAGGAGAACTGATCGCGAAAGAGTTGCCTTTTGACTTGCCACAGGTGCAAGTCGACATGTTGTGGCACGAACGCGATGCACGCAGCCCTTCTCACAAATGGTTGCGCGAACACGTGACTACGATTACCGACGAATCATTTCTGCGGGATACAGTGAGGCGCTAACACTGCTTAGCGAATAGGCAGCTTGGTTGTGTTCTTGACTTCTTCCATGACTGCGTAAGTGTGCGTTTCACGGACACCCTTCAGTTGCAAAAGTGACTTTCCTAGAAACTCACGATAAGCGTTCATGTCGCAAACCCTGGCTTTGACCAGATAATCGAATCCACCTGCCACCATGTGGCATTCAAGCACTTCAGGAATGATCTGGACACTGCGCTTGAACGCGTCAAAAACCTCAGGCGTTGTCCGGTCCAACACCACTTCGATAAATACCAGCAACGATACATCCAGCAATTGTGGATTCAGTTGCGCGGTGTATCCCAATATGTATCCGCCTTCGTGCAATTTACGGACTCGCTCCAGGCAAGCGGCCGGAGACAGGTTAACCCGTGCTGACAGCTCAACATTGCTGATACGCCCGTCGTTTTGCAACTCGTTTAGTATTTTTTTGCTTATTTTGTCTAACATTGCAAATCTCAGGTAAGAATTTTATTTGGCTAAATTTTCTCACCAAATAGAAAATTTTGATAGTGGTTAGTAATACCAGAATTAATGCGAGGCTATCGCACATACAATCGAATATCAGGCAACGAGCAATAGTTGGTAAATAAATTGTCTTCGTGCCATTTCATTCACCCGTTACGTGATGCCGAGCAAAACATGTCTTCTTCTACAATATTTACTGACTCTGCTTTTTCAGCTTTCCATGCTGAAATGCTTTTCCCTACCTCGCCACTCCGCGAGAAAATTACTGCCGCATACCGATTCGATGAGAGGAAAGCAGTAGGTTGGCTAGTTGAGCAAGCTCCCAAGGATACCGCATTGATAGCGCAAACTACGGAGCTGGCAAAACGACTTGTCATTGCGGTACGGGAGAAGCGCACGCGCGCTTCCGGTGTCGACGCGCTGATGCACGAATTTTCACTCTCATCGGATGAGGGAATTGCCTTGATGTGTCTGGCAGAAGCGTTATTACGCATTCCTGACCATCAAACTGCAGACCGATTAATTGCCGACAAAATTAGTCGTGGTGATTGGCGCAAACACTTGGGCGTCTCGCCCTCGTTGTTTGTCAACGCTGCTACCTGGAGCTTATTGGTCACTGGAAAGCTCGTTGGAAGCAACAGCGAACAGGGTCTCGGATCAGCATTGACCCGCCTTATTGCGAAAGGTGGTGAGCCCTTGATACGCAAAGGCGTCGATCTGGCGATGCGCATGCTGGGCAATCAATTCGTGACTGGTCAAACCATGAATGATGCCTTGAACAACAGCCGTGATAACGAAGCTCGCGGGTATCAGTATTCGTACGACATGTTGGGTGAGGCCGCGCTCACAGCCGAGGATGCCGAAAAATACTTGCAGTCCTACGAAAAAGCTATTCATGCAATTGGGAAGGCATCGGCAGGAAGGGGAATACGCAACGGCCCCGGCATTTCGGTGAAATTATCGGCGCTGCATCCACGCTATTGCCGTGCGCAGCACAGTCGGGTAATGAGTGAATTATTGCCCCGCTTGCAAAGTCTTTTGTTACTGGCTAAATCGTATGACATCGGCCTAAATATTGACGCGGAAGAAGCTGACCGCCTTGAGCTATCCCTCGATTTGATGGAAGCGTTGGCTCGCGACCCGCAACTGGCAAGTTATGAAGGAATCGGCTTCGTGGTGCAGGCCTACCAGAAGCGTTGCCCTTTCGTGATCGACTTCCTCATTGATCTTGCGCGGCGTAGTGGACGAAAATTCATGGTGCGATTGGTCAAGGGCGCTTACTGGGATGCAGAAATAAAACGTGCCCAGGTTGATGGAATGACCGGTTATCCGGTTTTCACGCGCAAGGTTTATACCGACGTTTCCTATCTGGTGTGTGCTGAAAAATTACTCGGGGCCACTGACGTGTTGTATCCGCAATTTGCAACCCATAATGCGCAAACGTTGTCAGCAATATATATGTCTGCAAAAGCTCGCGGCGTAACCGACTATGAATTCCAGTGCCTTCATGGCATGGGTGAAACTCTATATGACCAGGTAGTTGGCAAAGACAATCTGGACAAGCTTTGCCGCATTTATGCTCCCGTGGGTTCACATCAGACACTGCTGGCCTATCTAGTGCGTCGTTTGCTGGAAAACGGTGCGAACTCATCGTTCGTCAATCAGATTGTCGATGCGAACGTGCCGATAGACGCATTGATCGCCAATCCTATGGATGATGCGCGAAAACTCGCGGGTATTCCGCACGGAAGTATCGGATTGCCCAGCGCCATGTTCGGCAACGAGCGTTTGAATTCCTCCGGTATCGATCTAAGCAACGAAGAAGAACTTGCCGGTATAAATCAAGCCTTTGTCCATTTCGGTAGCCAACAATGGCATGCGTTGCCGTTGCTGGCTACAACGGTGAGTGACCGTGCGCCACTGTCGGTGACTAATCCTGCCGACCGGCGTGACCTGGTGGGCTCCGTCGTCGAAGCCAACCAGACCGATGCCGACGCAGCGCTGAATGCAGCACATGCGCATGCAAAGGAGTGGGAAGCAGTGGCATCGTCAGATCGTGCAGCCATTCTTTTCCGTGCTGCTGACCTGTTCGAATTGCACCGACTGGAACTGATGGCCATCGCAATTCGCGAAGCAGGAAAGTCGCTGCCGAATGCGATTGCCGAAATA
>CANFED010000033.1 GCA_947445995.1 Oxalobacteraceae bacterium
CGGTTATCGATCGTGTAAGGTGCAAGAAAGAAATCAGTCGCATCATGCCGAGTTACACGCCAGAGGTAACCGGCACATTCATCGAGCACGATCACCGCCGCATTCTCGCCAAGAAGACAAACGGCTCACTTCAGGAGACAACATGTCCGCACAAGAGTCCTATCGCAGCAAGCGCACCACCGCCGAAGCGGCTATTCGTCTGATTCGCAATGGCGATGCGATCATCGTGCCGACCGGCGTTGGCGAGCCACCGACGCTGCTGACCGCGCTCTCGGAGCACCGGCGCGATTTTCAGGACGTGAAGGTGCTGCAGATTCTGGCAGTACGCAAATACGGCTACTTCGATCCGGAGACCGCCCACAATGTGCGGCACGCGGCGCTGTTTTTCGGCCCGGCGTCGCGCGCGGCCGGACAGTCCGGCTGGGCCGACTTTATCCCGAATTATTTTTCCGAAATCCCGAGCATGATCCGCCAAGGCCTGATTGCCGCCGACGTGGTGATGTCGATCGCCTCGCCGATGGACGAGCATGGTTATTTCTCGCTGAGCCTGGGTACCGATTACACGATGGCGGCCGTCGACAAGGCGCGCGCCATCGTGCTGGAAGTTAATCCGAATGTGCCGTTCACGAACGGCAATTGCCACATTCATATTTCGCAAGTCACCGCACTGGTTGAAAGTGATGAAGCACTGACCGAAGTCGGTATGCCGACCATCGGTCCGGTCCAGCAAGCCATCGGCAGTTATGTCGCCGACCTGATCGACGATGGCTCGACGCTGCAGATCGGCTACGGCGGGATTCCCGATGCGGTGGTGCTGCAACTGAGCGCCAAGAAAAACCTCGGCATCCATTCCGAAATGATCGGCGACGGTATTTTGTCTCTGGTCGAAAGCGGCGCGGTCGATTGCAGCAAGAAGACCTACATGAAGGGCAAGATCATTGGCACTTTTGTACTCGGTTCGCGCAAGCTCTACAAGTTCATCGACCGCAATCCGATGGTCGAAATGCATCCGTCGGATTTCACCAATGATCCTTATTTGGCCGGCCAAAACAACAAGCTGGCAGCAATCAATGCGACCTTGCAGGTCGATCTGCTCGGTCAGTGCGGTTCCGAAAGCCTGGCGTCGACGCCCTACTCCGGCACCGGCGGCCAGAGTGATTTCGTGCGTGCGGCCAATCGATCCGAAGGCGGCAAGGCCTTCATCGTGGTCCCCGCCACGGCCAAGGGCGACACGATTTCACGCATCGCGCCGGTACTGTGCCCCGGCACCCATGTCAGTACCAGCAAGAATGATGTGAATTACGTGGTCACAGAGTTTGGCGTCGCGCAGTTGCGCGGCAAATCGGCCAGCCAGCGCGCGCGCGAAATGATTTCCATCGCCCACCCGGATTTTCGGGCGGAACTGACGCAGTCAGCGAAGAAGATGGGCCTGCTCTGATTGAACAGGGGCTTCTAAAGCCCCTGTAGTTGACGCCATAGCGCCTTGCCGTCCAGCGCGGGAATCCTACCACCCTCGGCCTGCCGGACCAGCGTCACCAACTGCTGGTTGGCTGGCGCGGTACGCCCCAGCGATGCGGCCAGTGTCACCACCGCCCCGTTGAGGTAATCAATCTCGGTACGTCGCCCTGCCTGCAAGTCTTCCCACATCGACGAGCGTGCTTCCGGATCAATCCGCAGCATTTGCGCGGCGACGCGCGCGAACAACCAGTCGGGCAATCGCATCAGCAAGGACAACCGGCGCGGCGGGATTTTTGTCACTTGTCCCGGCACGATGCCGGCCGCGTCCAGCGTGGCGAGTGCCTCATCGACCAGCAAGGCCAGACAGCGGCGCCAGACCCGCTGCGACAACTGGGTTTTGAGTGGCAAGCCGGACAAGGCATTGAGCGGATTATTCAGGTTCAGCAGCAGCTTGCCCCACTGTACTTCGATAAAGTCGGTCCGCTCGATGAGCGGCAGGTGGGCGCTGGCAAACAAGGGTAACCAGTCCGCCAGCAATGGCGAGGCCTGCACCATCAACTCGCCTTGCGTGCCGCGATGCAGTCGCCCGTCCTCAGTTTGCACGACATTGAAAGGCACCATGCCGCCTAGTACTTCCCTGTCAGGTAACAGTTGCCGCAACGTGGCGACGTTGCCTATGCCATTTTGCAAGCTCAATACTGGCGCGCCCGGATTGGCATGCGCGAGGATGAGACCGGCAGCGGCGGCCGTGTCGCTGCTCTTGACGGTCAGCAGGATCAGGTCGGCGCTGGCCAGCGCGTGCGGATCAACGTGAAAGGGAACGTCACTGGCGGCAATCCGCACTGCACGTTGCTGCATGTCGGACAGCATCAGTCCGTGTTGCAGCAGGCGCTGGCGCATGCGCTCGCGCCCGATCAGGATCACGTCGGCACCGGCATCGAGCAGTGCACCACCGACATACGTGCCGACCGAACCACTACCCAGGACGACGATTCGCCTCGTCATGGTTTCGGCGTTTTGTCAGCGTCGACCGGCATCGAGGGTTTGAGTATCCGCAAGTTCGGCAAGTGCGGGGCGATGTCGTCAAACATCGGGATGGCCGCCATCACCAGCAGCACGACCGCCAACGGCAGCGTGGCGCTAAAGCCCATGTGCTTGAAGCCAAAGGCTCCGACCACGCCACCGACCAGGAACATACTCAGGATCAAGCTGTGTATCCCCAGTTTGTCACGGTCGGCTCGCACCAGACTGCTGGTCCCGTCCTTGTGCCGGCGATTCCAGTAAATCAGCTTGCCCAGCTCGATACCCAGATCCGTCACCAGACCGGTGACATGCGTGGTACGAATCTGGGCCTGCGACAGCTTGGTGACGATGGCATTTTGCAAACCCATGATGAAACACAGCACCATCACGGTGATCGGCAAGATCACGCTCACATAGGATTCAAGGTTAGCGCCCAGCAAACCGAACAGCAGCAGCAAGATCGCTTCGAGCGCGAGCGACGTCGCGTATTCGCTGTACATCTGTCGATGCCGGGCCCAGTTGATCAGAATCGCTGTCGTGGCGGCACCGGAGATGAAGGCGAACAGTGCGCAGAAGCCGGCAAACACCATCAGAAAATTCCCCAGCACGAACTCATCGGCAATCATCGACACGATGCCGGTCATATGTGAGGTGTATTGCTGGACGGCCAAAAAACCACCGGCATTGACGGCTCCGGCAACAAACGCCAGCACGGCCCCCAGCTGGCGATTGGCGCGCCGCGTGCGAACGGTACCGGTGAGATTGCGCAAGAACGGGACTGGCATGTCTACCCTGAAAAAACAAGTTGTCCGACAGTGTAACGCCAGCCACCCAATGCGACTGCCGCATATACTTCCTGCATGAAAAATTTGTCTGACAAGAATGCCGTCGACGGTTGGCTAGGCGGTCTTGCTCCTGTCTTCGACCGCGCGACCCGCATCCTGATCCTGGGCAGTTTTCCGGGAGTCGCTTCGCTCGCCGCCGGCCAGTATTACGCCCATCCGCGCAACCAGTTCTGGCCGCTGCTGGCAGAGGTACTGCAGCAACCGCTGGCTGCCATGCCTTACCCGGAACGGCTGCAATGCCTGCTCGCGCAGGGCATCGGTTTGTGGGATGTGATCGACCGTTGCCAGCGCCGTGGCAGTCTCGATAGCGCGATCCGGGATGCCCGCGCCAACGACCTCGCGCGCTTGCAACGCGACTGTCCGCAACTGCGCCGGGTCTGCTTCAATGGCAAGACCTCGGGCAAGTTTGCCGCAGAATTTTCGGCACGCGGCATCGACACGCTGGTGCTGCCCTCGTCGTCGCCGGCCAATGCCGCATCAAGCTTTGCGCAGAAACTCGAGCACTGGCGCGGTATCATCGCGTAACTTTTTTCAGGTAACGAATTCCCTCATGCTTATCAAACGCAAGTCCATCGAAGCCCAGGCCAATCACAAGATCGGTCCTGGCAAAAAGCCCTTCGTCGCGCCGGTCTCGAAGCCGCCACGCAAGATCCGATACGCGCCGGTCACCCTGTCCGAACAGGAGGGCGTGCGCTTCCTGCATTTTGGAACCGAGTGGGTGCAAGGCGCGATGCGCTTGCGCAAACCCGACTGGCTCGAACTGGAATATGCGCAGCAGATGATGGCGTGGATGCTGTTCATCGAGCACCCGCAGCACGTGGTGCAGCTGGGACTGGGAACCGGAGCGCTGACCAAATTCTGCTACCGCACGTTTCTCGAGACCCGTGTCACTGCGGTCGAACTCAATCCGTCGGTGATCACCATCTGCGAGACAATGTTCAAGATGCCGCCGGAAGATGATCGTCTGCGCGTGCTGGAAATGGATGCCGATGATTTCGTCAATGATCCGGCGAACCTGGAGTCGGTCGATGCAATGCAGGTCGATTTGTATGATGCGACGGCCAAAGGACCGGTGCTGGAATCGGCCGAGTTCTATCAATCCTGCGCGGCCTGCCTGCGCCCGGACGGCATCTTGACGGTCAACCTGTTTGGCGACCATCCAAGTTTCAATCGCAACCTGAAGGCCATGCGGTTTGTGTTCGATGACGTGATCTGTTTGCCGGAAGTCCACGAGGGCAATGTCGTGGTCCTGGCATTCCGGCGGCGACGTGAGATCGACTTCGTCGAGCTGTATGCGCTAGCCGCCACCGTGGTGGCGCGCACCAAGCTGCCGGCCAAGAGCTGGGTCAACGGGATCAAGCAGTGGGTGGAAAAGTAAGGTGATGCGCTCACCCGTAGGGTGGGCACGGTGTCATCGTGCCCACGCGTGCGAACCGCAAACGTCGCATTGAATCCGGTCGCCAATGCGCGCGCGTGGGCACAACGGCGTGCCCACCCTACGAGCATCCCGCATGCCCACGCGTGCGAACAACTTACTTCGCCAGATCAACCTTGTCGAAATAATGATGCGCGGTTGCATCCATCTTGAAGCCGATCACTTCCTTGCGGACCGGCGTGAAGCGCACCGAATGCGCGATCTCGATCAGCGGTGCTTCTTCATGGACGATTACCTGGGCGCGCTCATAGAATTTGGCACGCTCGGCCTGCACTGAGGTTGCCTTGGCTTTTTGCAGCTCGGCTTCGAACTCCTTGTTGCACCAGCGCGCCACGTTGCCGCCGCCGGCAACCGCATCGCAACCGAGCAGCGGACCAAAGAAATTATCCGGGTCGCCATTGTCGCCCGACCAGCCGAACATCATTGCCTGCTGCTCGCCGGTCTTGCTGCGCTTGCGGTATTCGCCCCATTCGTACGTCACCAGCTTGGCCTTGACGCCGACCTTGGCCCAGTCGGCCTGGATCAGTTCGGCCATGCGCTTGCCATCGGGATTGTACGGACGACTGACCGGCAGATACCACAGGTCGACTTCGGCACCATTCGGATAACCGGCCTTGGCCAGCAGGGCCTTGGCCTTGGCAACGTCATATGGATAATCGACGATCTTGTCGTTGTACGACCAGAGCATCGGCGGGATCGGATTCTTGGCATTTTGCCCGGAACCCTGGAACACGGTTTTGAGGATCGATTGCTTGTCGACGGCCATCGTCAATGCCTGGCGCACCAGCTTGTTGTCGAAGGGTTTTTTCTCGACATTGAAAGCGATGTAGCCGATGTTCAGGCCTTCCTTGGTCAGCATCGTCAGATTCGGATCGGCCTTCATCAGCGCGATGTCGGCCGGTTTCGGGAAGGCCATCACATGGCATTCGCCGGCCTTCAGCTTGGC
The DNA here is from genome assembly GCA_947445995.1 of Oxalobacteraceae bacterium. GTDB lineage: Bacteria > Pseudomonadota > Gammaproteobacteria > Burkholderiales > Burkholderiaceae_D > Actimicrobium. Next base: position 5,708 of record CANFED010000033.1, read on the forward strand.
GTAGCGCACCGATGCATCCGGCGTGATGGCATAGATCAGGTTGTCGATTTTCGGACGACCACCCCAGTACGCATCGAAGGCCTTGTAGCGGATGACCGCATCCTTCTGGTACGACACGAACTGGAACGGACCGGTGCCGATCGGCTCGCGGTCGACCACCTGCGGGGTCCCGGCGGCTTTCATCTTGTCGGCATATTCGGCCGACTGCACCGAATTGAAATCCATTGCCAGGTTGGCCAGGAACGGTGCTTCCGGATGCAGCAACTTGAAGCGGATCGTCATCGCATCGACCTTCTCGATCTTGTCGACGATCTTGTTCATGCCCATGTCTTCAAAATAGGCGTAGGTCGTGCCCGGCGTGTTCTTGTGGAACGGATGCTGCGGGTCGGCCATGCGGTTGTAGGTGAACACGATGTCATCGGCATTCATGTCGCGGGTCGGCTTGAACTTGGCGCTGCTGTGAAACTTGACACCCTTGCGCAGCGTGAAGGTATAGCTCAGGCCATCGGGTGCGATGGTCCACGATTCGGCCAGGCCAGGGACGATGTTGGTGGTCCCGGTATCAAATTCGACCAGCCGGTTAAACATCGGTACCGATGAGGCATCCATCGTGGTACCGGTACTGAAGAATTGCGGATTGAAACCTTCGGGACTGCCTTCCGAGCAAAATACCAGGGTCTTGGCGGCGCTTGCGGTAGTGGCAAATCCTGCCGATGCGCACAACATCGCAATCAGGCTGGCCTTGAGGATCAATGTGCCTTGTTGCTTCATGCAGTTTTCTCCAGTTTTGTAATGGGGGATCACGGACCGGGCTAACGATCAGCCAGCCCGACAAGCGCCCTATTCTGAACCAAAAACCCAGTGACCGGGAACCGGTTCCGTCTACCCGGCTACTGACTAGCCAGCTATGGTAAATTCTTGCCCTTGCTTTGCCGACCACTGGCAAAGGAATCCAAAAGGAAAATCTCCATGAATCGTTATCTGGTGAACGCGCTTTATCTCAGCATGGCCGCCTCTGCCTCGTCAGCTATCGCTGCCGATGTTCCTGCGACAGTAACAACGACCGCGACGGCAACAACGATGCCAGCACAACTGGCCTCCGGCATCGACCTGCAATACATCGACAAGGGCGTGCGCGCCCAGGATGATTTTTTCAAATACACCAGCGGCAAATGGCTGGCCACGACGGAAATCCCTGCCGACAAATCGAGCTGGGGTTCGTTCGCCAAATTGCGTGACGACACGCTGCCGCAACTGCGCGCCATCATCGAAAACGCTGCCAAGGATTCCGCCGGCACAGCAGAAACCCGCAAGATCGGTGACCTGTACACCAGCTACATGGATGAAGCAAAGCTGGAAGAACTCGGTCTGAAACCGCTGCAAGCGGAGCTCGCAAAGATCGCCGCGCTAAAAGACAAGAAAGAAATCCCGGCCCTGATCGCGCACCTGAGCGAGCTCGGTGTGAACACGCCCTATGGCTTTGGCATTCATCAGGATGCCCGTGATTCGACCAAGTACGTGGTCGATCTGATGCAAAGCGGTCTCGGCTTGCCGGATCGGGATTACTACCTGAAACCGAACGACGCCAAACTCGTGGCGGCGCGCGCGAAGTATCAGGAATACGTGCAGACCTTGCTGACAATGTCCGGCGACAAGGCCGCTGCGGCCAGTGCACGCGACGTGCTGGCACTGGAAACCGCACTGGCCAAAGTCCAGTGGACCAATGTCGAAAACCGCAATCCGATCAAGACCTACAACAAGCTCGATTTCGCCGAACTCAATGCGCTGGCACCGAAATATGACTGGAAGTCGTATCTGACGGCCGCCGGCATTGATGGCAAGGTCAACTACGTCATCGTCAGCCAGCCGAGCTATCTGAAAGGCTTCAACACGGTCTATCAGAAGACCTCGCTGCCGGTCTGGAAAAAATACTTCGAAACCCAGCTGATCAGTCGCTACGCCGGCATGCTCTCGAAGCCCTATGTCGATGTCAACTTTGCCTACAAGGGCACGGCGCTGCGCGGCATTCCCGAGAACGAACCGCGCTGGAAACGTGGCGTGATGCTGGTCGAAGCCTCGCTCGGCGAAGCCGTCGGCAAGGTCTATGTGGCAGAACACTTCCCGCCAGAGCGCAAGACGCGCATGGAGAAGCTGGTGCAAAACCTGCTGGAAGCGTATCGCCAGAGTATCGAGACCATCGACTGGATGAGTCCCGAAACCAAGAGGGAGGCGCAAATCAAGCTGGCCAAGTTCACGCCGAAGATCGGTTATCCGAATAAGTGGAAAGACTATTCCGGCGTGCAGATCAGCAAGGATGATTTGGTCGGCAACGTCATGCGCGCCACCACCTTCGCAAATCAGGTCGAACTGAACAAGCTGGGCAAGCCGATTGATCGCGACGAGTGGGGCATGACGCCGCAGACCGTGAACGCGTACTACAACCCGGAGCTCAATGAAATCGTGTTCCCGGCGGCGATCCTGCAACCACCTTTCTTTGATGCCAATGCCGACGACGCGGTCAATTACGGCGGCATCGGTGGCGTCATCGGTCATGAAATCAGCCACGGCTTCGATGACCAGGGCGCGCAATACGATGGCGACGGCAACCTGCGCGACTGGTGGACCAAGCAGGATCATGTGAAATTTTCTGCCAAGACCAAGATGCTGGTCGCCCAGTACGATGCGTTTTCGCCGCTGCCCGGTTATCACGTCAACGGCGCCTTGACGCTCGGTGAAAACATCGCCGACAACTCCGGCCTGGCCATTACGTACAAGGCCTACAAGCTGTCGCTTGGCGGCAAGGAAGCCCCAGTGATCGACGGCCTGACCGGCGACCAACGCTTGTACATGGGCTGGTCGCAAGTCTGGCGCGCCAAGTCGCGTGATGCGCAAACCATCGTGCAGATCAAGACGGATCCGCACTCGCCGGCGCAATATCGCGCCAATGGCTCGCTATCGAACCAGCCTGGTTTTTACACTGCGTTCGGTGTCAAGGAAGGCGACAAGATGTATTTGCCTGCCGCGCAGCGCGTCATTATCTGGTGATGTCATTGCTGTGAATCCGCCTGGCCACGACCTGGCCGGGCGGATATTGTGCGTCGCATTCCTGCGACTACCAAGCGGGTCAGCGTCCACCACGGATGCTGGCCTGCGACCTTGGTCTCCATCCTGAGTCCAACCATCCCGTGATCTTCCATAGCGTTGTTTAAAGTGCCGCAACCGGCAACTTGACGATAGACGCCTGCTTTTTCGAAGTAGACTTTGGCTAACAAGACCCGTCGCTCGAAGCACCCCCGACTACCCGATCTGATAGCGCGTCACGACAATGAAAAACGTTTTGTTCGTCGTCAATCCCGCAGCGGCCTCCGGCCGTGCCAGTCGCGTCTGGTCATCGCTGCGTGACCGTCTCCCGAGTCTGCGCGCTGCCAACGTCGTCCAATGTGACGATACGCGTGTCGCGCGCCAGGCCATCACTGACGCGCTGACGCCAGCGATACGCCGGGTCGTGGTACTCGGTGGCGATGGCACGCTCCACACGACAGTCAATGTGATGCTGGCCGATGCACCCGATGCATCGCGTTGTCTGGGACTGGTCCCGATCGGCACCGGCTCCGATCTCGCGCGCGGCCTGGGACTCGAAACGCAACCCTTGCAGGCATTGACACAGGCACTGGATGCACGGGCTGGCCATCTCGATGTGCTGCGTCTGCACTGCGGCGCGCAATCACGGTATTTCATCAACGAGACCTCCATCGGAATGACCGCAATGGTCGCGGCGCGTGTCAACGCATTGAAGCAGCGTCACGCCGGCACCTTTCTCGCTGCGGCACTGCGCGAACTCATTGACTACAAGCCAAAGTGGGCGCGCATTTGTCTCGATGGCCAGCTCTGGCGCGAAGGATTTTTCATCATGGTGGTCGTTGCCAACAGCACGCATTTCGGGAAAGGAATGTGTATTGCGCCGAGAGCGGATGCCGCCGATGGTCAGGCCGATATCGTCGTGGTCGAAGCGGTTTCCAAGGCGCGACTGCTGGCATGGATGCCTGCCATTTATCTGGGGCTTCATCTGAACGCACCGTTCGTGCATTGCACGCGTGCGCAGTCGGTCGATATCGACACCGGACCCGACTGCCTCGTTTTCGAGGGCGATGGTGAACTGACCTTGCCTGCACCGGGCAACGTCACCGTCTTGCATGGTGCCTTGCTGTTTAGCGGTGCCGGTCACCATGCCGGCACCTGATTGAAACTTCATCGAGATATCGGATAACGCTCCCATGCAAACCATCATCCAGCCAACACTAAGCCACCAGAAAGGACACGCCGTGTGGTGCTCCCTGTCGGAGGACGTCAATGCGCAACAGCTTTGCGCCAGCGCAGCGACATCCACCCTCATCCGGTTCGCTGCACTGTGTGCCTTACTTGGCGCGGCACTCGCTACTGCCTGGCTGGCGACACCCTCGTTCTGGTTGCTCGCTGGCGTCTACACCGCGATCGCGCTGTTGCTCGCGCAATGCGCTTTCATCGGTCACAATGCCGGACATGGCGCGGTCAGCCGGCATGATCGCCTCAATCGGGCGCTTGGCCAATTGAGCATGACGCTGCTGACGGGCCTGGCGTTTGACGAGTGGATCACGCGGCATCGGGCCCATCATCGCTTCTGTCAGGACGAGGATAGGGATCCTGATCTGATGGTCGATTTCGTCGTCTCGCTCACCGATAAATCGCGGCGCAGAAAAACGCCGTTCGGCAGATTCCTGACCCGCTACCAGACCACGCATATCTGGCTATTGTCCCTGCTGTTCGGCCACAGCCAGCGCGTTCTTTCACAAGCCGCCGTGTTACGCAATCCGCGCCGCTACCGGCTTGACAGTGCGATGCTGCTGCTTCATGCCGGGCTCTGGTTCGGTATTCCCTGCGGGATGCTCGGCGTGTCGTTCCAGCTGGCGCTGCTGACCTATCTGATCCCGCTGACCCTGCTCGGACCCTATCTGGCTGCGATCTTCTGGGTCAATCACCTGGGCATGCCACTGATCAACAAGGTCGCCGATTTCTCATTCCTCGAACATCAAACGGTCACCTCGCGCACCATCGTCAATGCGCCACGGTGGGACTGGCTATTCGGCGGATTGAATTTCCAGATCGAACATCACCTGTTTCCGACAGTACCGTCACACCGGCTTGCCGCCGTGCAGGTCATCGTCCGGCATCATTTTGACAAGCAGGGCATCTTCTATAACGGCGTGTCGTGGCGCGTGGCGGTGTGCGCGATTCAGGCTCACCTGCGCCGGATTGCAAGCGCACCATGAACCCGACCACGACAACGCCACAACGGGTGGTCGAGCAAATTGTGATCGCACTGTTCGTGCTGCTTGTCTGCTGGAGCGGGTTGCGCCTCGCTGTTGCGGCAGGCTGGTTACTAGTACCGATCCTGTTGTTTGCCATCCCGGTAGCGTGGCTGCTGACGGACTTGTTGAGCGGCCTCGTGCATTGGGCCTGCGATTCCTACGGCAGCGTCAACACGCCCGTCCTCGGCTCCGCGCTGATTCGTCCATTCCGTGAACATCATGGCGATCCTCAGGCGATGACGCGACACGACTTTGTCGAGACCCACGCAGCAAGCTGTTTTGCGGCGCTGCCATTCGCGATCGCATCGAGCCTGCTGCCGCTAAACGGCATCATCAGTTTGCTGCTACAGGCAACCGTGCTGTCGATTGCGCTGGCAGCGCTGGCAACCAACCAGTGCCACAAATGGGCGCACATGGAGGAGGCAGCGGTACCGGCGAGTATTCGCTGGGCGCAGCGTCACCAATTGATTTTGCCGGCCTGGCATCATCGCGCGCATCACACTGCGCCGTTCGACTCGCACTTCTGCATGGCGAACGGCTGGCTCAACCCGCTGTGCAATGCCTTGCTACGCCTATGCCGCCGCTAATCGCCCGTCTCCTGGTCGCCATCGGCAAGCGCGCGGCGCTGTCCTCTGCGCTGCTGGGTGCGCTGTGCATCGTCGCCGAGCTATGCTTTCTGCTGCCGGACCTGCTGGTGACACGCGATGCGCTGCCGCTGTACAAGGCGCACATCGGGCTGTGCCGAGCCATTCTTCAGGTCAGCCTCTTCGCGACATTCGCACTCGGCGCGCTGAGCGTCATCGTCATGCCCACGCATCGCCGTGGCCTGCTCGGCATCGTCCTTGGCATTGTGGCGATGGCGATGGGTGGCCCGCAGGCTGAGGCGCTCGATGTCGGCGGCATGCGCTCCTGGTCAGCCGGACTGGACTACTTTGTCCTTGAACTGCTGGTGCTGGGAATGATCTTCATGCCTGTCGAAGCGCTGTTCTGGCTGCGCAGGCAAAAGGTCTTGCGCCAAGGATGGCAGATCGACCTGAAGCATTTTTTTGTCAGCCATGCGGGCGTCCAGCTACTCTCTTTTGCCGCACTGATTCCTGCGCAAGTGCTGTTTTCGTGGGCCGTGCAATCAGACTTTCAGAGAGTCGTTGCCGCCCAGCCGCTCTGGCTACAGTTCGTCGAAATGATCGCGCTCGTCGACCTTGCCACGTACTGGGTCCACCGGGCGTTTCACCAGATCCCGTGGCTCTGGCGCTTCCACGCCATCCACCACTCCAGCACGGAGATGGACTGGCTGGCCGGTTCGCGCATCCATCCCGTTGATGCGTTGCTCACCCGCGCGGTCGCCTTCATCCCCGTCTTCGTGCTTGGATTTGCGCCCGCCGCACTGTATGCCTATCTGGTATTCGTTTCCTTCCACGCAGTATTTATTCATGCCAACGTCCGCTGGCGTTTTCCCGGTTTGCGCTGGGTGATATCGACCCCTCAGTATCACCATTGGCACCATGCCTCCGATGCCGAAGGCATCGACAAGAACTTCGCCCAGTTTCTGCCGTTATGGGATCTGCTGTTCGGCACCGTGCATCTTCCGCATGGCTGGCCACGCTGCTATGGCATCGATCATTTTCAAGTGCCGCAATCGTATCTGGAACAACTGGTGTCGCCGTTTCGATCACGCAAGATCTTGCTGGCGCGGGACCCGGACGGGATCTAATCAACTTGCTCATCATCGTGGTCCGAACAAGACGGAACAACGCTAATCGCGGCGAACCATCGACGTCAGAAAATACGTGCTCTGCCATTCTTTCACTTTGCCAATGAACATCAGCATCGTGCCGAGCAGCTTCGCGGGCGAGGTATCGCGCAGTGGCATCTTCAGCAGGTACACCACTCGCCCCGACGCCGGCGAGACGCAAAATCCCGGACCATTGCCGCAATAGCCCGCATGATTTTCCTTGAGCAGCGCCCGGTAAATCGCGGTCTCGTTTCTTAGCGGTGCATTACCGAACACGACACGCAAATGCATCGCGTCGACGGCAATGTCTTCGTCGTACAGCAGCGAGAACTCGACGCCATGCAGTTCCATCGCCTCGCCCTCCAGCAGACGTTCCGGCTGGTGGGTGTGGTCGACCTCGCAAAAGGCCCGGATCAGGTTTTCAAAATGGTGTTTCATCGGATCTCCGTAGCGCGACGATGCCAAGATAAGTAACCGGAAAGAAAGCCGGGTTCCTGCATCTGTCTTGTCGCCGGGGGAATGGAACCAGGCCGGCGCGGCGCACACCTACTGGCGTACCAGCAGCAAACTCCGCTCTGCAACCCGGCACGCAAGGACACCATGCATTCCGAATTCGAACAGCTCATTGAGGGGCTGTGCGCCCTGACCGGATACCCTGCCTCCCAACGCATCATCGACGGCGCTGGCATCACCATCGAGGACGTCACCTTTACGCTGATGCACAAGCCCGCTGACGATTCCGCGGCACTGTTCCTGTATGCCGATTTCGGCCAGTTCGACCTCGAAGAACAGGCCGCCCTGTATCCGCTGATGCTGCAGGAAAACCTGATGATGGTCAGCAGCCGGGAAGGCACGTTCAGCGTCTCGCCCACCGAGGAGAGCGTGGTCATGATCGAGAAAATTTCACTGGCGGCTCACACGCCCGGCACCTTGCTGACCCTGCTGCGTTCGCTGACGCGCCGGATCAACCACTTCAACAAGCACCATCGGGCAGGCCACATCGGCATCCGGCGACGGTCTCCGTGTAACGAAGATCTTCGTGCTCCGCTACAACCAACGGCGCACACAGAATCCGCACCTACGGCAGCGATGAACCGTTCAGCAAAAAATCTGTCACCTCGGCGTTGAAGCGCTGCGCCACTTCCCGATTGGGCAAATGCCCCGCATTGAGTTCGACGTAGCTCGCATCATGGATTTGCGCTGCCAGTCGGCGCGTCTGTGTTGGTGGCGTCATGCGGTCGCGCTTGCCGCCGATGACCAGGGTCGGCACATTGATGCAGGACAGGCTGTCGCGCAAGTCCATGTCACGGATCGCGGAACAAGCGGCAATCAACCCGGCGGGTGAGGTCTGCAACAGCATCTCCCGCACCACACCGACCTGATGAGCTGCATGACGTTCGAAGTCGCGTGTGAACCAGCGTTCGATGAGGATCGGAACCACCGCCTTCACGCCGACTTTGCGGACTTGCTCGATCCAGCCATCCCAGACCGAGGGCGGCCCCAGCAACGGGGCGGCATTGCACACCACCAGTCGCTCGATGCGCGCCGGGTGGTGGATTGCCAGCCAGAGTGCGGTCATGCCGCCGAGTGAACTGCCGCAACAGTGGGCGCGCGCGATGCCGAGGTGGTCCATCAGGCCGACCACGTCCTCGCTCAATTCGGCCAGCGACGCCGCGCCATTGCGCATGACCGACTTGCCATGACCGCGCATGTCATAACGCAGTATGCGGAAATGCTCCTGCAAAATGGGCATCTGCGGCTCCCAGATATCGAGCGACGTTCCGAGCGCGTTCAACAAGATCAACCAGGGGGCATCGGGTTTTCCGTCAATGCGGTAATGCAACGGTATCTGGCCTGCAGCAAATATCATGGGGGAATGCTCGGTAGCGGCAGGTGTGCCGGAAAAGTCCTGCCATGTCTGCAAGACGCGATCGACGAAGCTGGCCGACTGGCCGCTGTAACTGGCGGGCTCAAGCAAGCGATCAAGTTCGAGCGCACTGAAATGCAGACTGACCACACCGTATTGATCGAGCACATCACGCAGTGCCTGGTCGCTTTGTGCCGCCTGCTCGCTGGCCTGTGCTACCAGCGCCTCGGCAGACTGCCGGCCGATTTTGCGTGCCAGCGCCAGCGTCAGCGGCTCGGCCAGGATGCGTCCGCGTGTCAACGCAAGGTTGGCCTGCATGCGTGCGGCATCGACCTTCATGCTGCTGGTCTGCACCTGCAATTGTTCCAGCGCTGCACCACACAGCACGACGATCTGCGGCAGGATACGTGCGGCGGCGTCGCCGTCCTGATCGATCTGGCCCTCGTGATCGGGCAGCATCACGGCCAGCATGGCGGCGACCAGCGCCGGCACCTGCTGCGTTGCGGCCAGCGTGGACGACCAGCCCATCGAGGGGGTCACCGGAAAAGTCAGTTCAGCCACTTCAGTCTGGGTGAGCAAAATCATGTCATGAGCGATCTTGCCGAGGGTGCCTGCCAGCAGACCCAGCGTGGTAGCCACCTCGGCAAACCGATCGCGCTGACCATGCCACGGCATGTCGGGCAGACTCAACTCCAGCGTCGCCGCCAGGGCGCTGGCCACCGGCAGTGCCGCATCACCAAGACTGGCCAGCGTGCCCGTGGTGCCACCGAACTGCAGCATCAGCAAGTGCGAGCGCAAGGTCTGCAGACGCTGTTGATGACGCAGCAAGGCATCGAGCCAACCCGCGGTTTTCAGACCGAAGGTGATCGGCAAGCCATGCTGCAAACCGATCCGCCCGACTTGTGCCGTATGCCGGTGACGATCGGCAAACTCAGCGAGCACGGCAACAAAGCGGGCAAGGTCTGCCTCGATGCCACCGAGCGCCACGCGCAATTGCAGCACCAGCGCGGTATCCGCGAGATCCTGCAAGGACATGCCCCAATGCACGTAATTGGCAGCCTCGGCATCACGCTCGGCCACCGCCACGGTCAGTTGACGGACCACATCCTGCGGCAGGTCCGTCGAGATCAGATCACGTCGGCAGCAGTCAGCGATCAGTGTTGCGCAGGCCGCGCTAATGACGCCGTGCTGCGCCAGCGCACTGGCCAACGCAGCTTCGACATCCAGCAAGGCCCGAATCCGGTTGCGCTCGGCAAACGCCGATTGCGACGGACTGGTCAATTCAGCATCGGCAGGAATCATGATGACAACAGTCGCTGGTTAAAAAAATAGGTTTTCGCTGACGTGCTAGCATCGACGACGCTTTCATCCCGCTTATTTCACGCTTATTTCACGCTTACCTCACACCGGACTCGCCATGAATTCCTCTGCCACCAAGCAATTACTTGCCGCCCTCGACGAACCGGCACAAGTGCTCGTCATCGGGGCCTCAGGCGGAATCGGATTGGCGCTCACGACGCAGTTACTGGACCATCCACAGGTCGGACATGTGACCGCCGCAGCGCGCCATGCTGCAGACTCGGCAGAACTCGCCGAACTCAAAACAAGACATCCGACCCGACTCGCTGTTGTCAGTGCCGATATCACCGACAGTGCCAGTCTTCAGGCTTTGGCGGCTAGCCTGCCCAGCCCTACCCTGCATCTGGTAATCAATGCTACGGGGCTGTTGCATGGGGAAGCACTGTCTCCGGAGAAATCCCTGTCCGCAGTAACCGGCGACAACCTGCAGCAAGTCTTTGCCGTCAATGCCTTCGGTCCCATTCTGCTGGCACAGGCAATGTTGCCCTTGATGCGGCACAACACATCGGCAGTCTTCGCGTCTTTATCGGCACGGGTTGGTTCGATCGGGGATAACAAACTTGGCGGCTGGTATGCCTACCGGGCGGCGAAGGCGGCGCAAAATCAGTTACTGAAAACCGCAGCGATTGAATGTCGTCGCACCCACCCGCAACTGAGCATCCAGTTACTGCATCCGGGCACGGTCGATAGCGCGCTGTCGCGGCCATTTCAGCGGGGTGTGGCAGAGGGAAAGTTATTCGATCCGGCGCGCGCAGCAACACAATTGCTGGCCGTGATTGCGACGGCAACGCCCGGCAATAGCGGGCGTTTTGTCGCATGGGATGGCACCGAAGTGCCTTGGTAACTCAGTACCGGATTAGCGTGCTGCCGAAGGGAAAAACACTTGCTCGCCATCGACGCGGAATGCGGCAATTTCTGCCTGGCCAGCCGGTGAGGTCATCCAGTCGATCAGTTGCTTGGCAGCCTTCTGGTTCGTATCCGGGAATCGCGCTGGATTGACAGCAATGATCCCGTAGGGATTGAACATCGCCTTGTCGCCTTCGACTGCAATGATCAGTCCGGTCTTGGCACGATAGGCGCTAAAGGTAGCGCGATCGGTCAGCGTGTAGGCCTGCAGTTCGCCCGCCATCGTCAGCACTTCACCCATGCCGCGACCAGCTGATACATACGCGCTACCTTGCGGTTTGACGCCCGCAGTTTTCCAGTAAGCCTGCTCCATTTGCTCGGTACCCGAATTGTCACCGCGTGACACAAATTTGGCTTTGCTGGCAGACACTTTCTTCAGGCTGGCGACGATGTCCTTGCTGCCGGCGATACCAGCCGGATCGCTGGCCGGGCCGACCAGAATGAAATCGTTATACATCACGTCTTGCCGATTCACGCCGTAGCCGGCGGCCATGAACTTGTCTTCTGACGGACGAGCGTGCACCAGTGTCACGTCGACGTCCCCATTCTTGGCCAGCTCCAGCGCCTTGCCCGTGCCCACCGAGATGACTTGCACTTTCACATCGTATTTCTTCTCAAAAGCAGGCAGCAGGACTTTGAGCAAACCGGAATTCTCGGTGCTGGTTGTGGTCGAGAGTTTGAGCACTTGCTGTGCTGACGCCAGTGGAGCAACTGCGCCAACAAGCCAAGCGAGGGATAGCTGGAGAACGAGACGACGGGTCATGAGAGGGCCTTTCAGGGGAGGGTTAATTATTACGGGTGACAGGTTCACGCATTGCAAGCCGGCCATCCTTGAGTTTCAGCCGCAATACGCCAGGCAAGCTGATCAGGTCACGATCATGGCACGCCATGATGACACTGCGACCTTCTGCCAGCAGGGTTGGGATCAGGCCGATGACTTGTTCGCGCGCGGGACCGTCGAGATTGGCGGTAGGCTCATCGAGCAACAGCAATTGCGGTCGCAACACGCGTGCGCGGGCTAGTGCGACGCGCTGCTTCTCGCCACCCGACCAGTGCTGCGGTTTGGTTCCGTGCAAGTGCGTGATGCCGGCCCACTCCATCGCATCGGCCACGCGCTGTTTCAACGCCGCTTTGCCGACGCTGCGTGCGGCCAGACCGTAACCGACATTGGCCTCAACCGTCGTCGAAAACATGACCGGATGCTGATGCACATAAAGGATCGCATCACGCAGTAGCGCCGGATACGGCGACAGACTGACCGGCTTGCCCATCCAATACGCTGCATCAATATTGGCTAACTGCAGCCCGCACAGGACACGCAGCAAAGTGCTCTTGCCGGAGCCGTTGGCACCGGTGAGCACATAGGCACTGGCGGGAGCGATTTCAAGACGTTCAATATCGAGCAGCAGTCGTTCACCAAAGCGCAGTTGTAGTCCGTCGATCGTCAGCAGCGCGCTCATCGTGTATCTCCCTGCAGCAGCAGCAGCGCGGCGTTAATCGCCAGGGCGATGGCAATCAACACCATCCCTAGCGCGATACCCTGTGCGAATTCACCCTTGCTGGTTTCGAGTGCAATCGCGGTCGTGATGGTTCGCGTCTCACCGGCGATGTTCCCACCGACCATCATGGCGCAACCCACTTCCGATATCACCCGGCCGAAACCATTGATAATTGCTGCCATCACGCCAAAACGCACTTCACGCAAGACGGTCCACATGACCCGCCAGCGCGATGCCCCGAGCGTCGTTGCAGTTTCGGCGAGGCGCGGATCGGCGGCCTGCACCGCTGCCAGCGTGAAAGCAACCAGTACCGGTACGGCGATCAGCACTTGACCGACAATCAATCCCGACTGCGAAAATAGCCAGCGCAACTCTCCGGCTGGTCCGCTACGCGACAACAGCAAATACAACAACAAACCAATTAATACCGTCGGGATAGACAGCGACACTTGTGCCAGCCAGATCACGACACGGCGTCCGGGAAATAGCTGGGTCGCCACAAGGTAGCCAATGAGCACCGCGCACGGCGTGGCGATGAGCAATCCCATCACGGAAGTCGATAC
>CANFED010000034.1 GCA_947445995.1 Oxalobacteraceae bacterium
AAAAAAGGCTGGTTCTGATCGATGCTGGCGGCACCTGTCGCACATAGAGAGCAACACGATAACGAGGATTCCTCGCACTGGAGAAGACACATGAACAAATCCGTAGTGGCTTTACCGCGGCTGCTTGCCGTGGTTGCAGTTGCCTTGCTGGGTACGACGACCTTGCCGGCAGCGGCTCAGTCGGCCGGTCAATGGATGGTCAAGGTGGGTGAAAACCTGATCACGCCGAAGGTCCAAAGCGGCGATCTGAGTGGTCCAGGTCTTGGCGGCGTGAAAGTTGATGTCAACAGTGCTTACGCACCTGTCGTCTCAGCGGCTTACATGATCACCGATAACATCTCGACCGAACTGGTACTCGGTTTGCCGTACCGGCATGACATGATCGGCAAGGGCACGATCAACGGCGTTGGCAAGATCGGCGATGTCCAGCAATTACCGCCGACGCTGTTTTTGCAGTACCGCTTGCTCGAACCGACTGCGCGGTTTCGTCCGTATGTTGGGCTGGGTGTGACGTACGCGTACTTCCGTGATGCGCATGCCAGTTCGACGCTGGTGGCCTTGCTCGGTCCGACCAATGTCGAGATCGATGCGAAGTTCGGCATTTCACCGCAGATCGGCGCGACCTATGCGATCAATGACCGCTGGTTCATTGATTCCGCACTGGTCAAAACGTACCTGAAAACGACGGCGACGCTGGACTCTTCCGGGACCAAGCGCACCATCGATACCAAGCTTGATCCGGTCTCGTTCAGTATTTCGGTTGGCTACAAGTTTTAAACAGGCGGCTGCGCCTATCCGCGCAGCCGCAATAAAAAAAGCGCTGCAGGCAACTCGCCTGCAGCGCTTTTTTTTTGGCGTCGCTTACGCCGTCGGCAGTATGCTGGCCGAGCAATAGGCTCCACCGTGATAAACCAGTGGCGCGCGTGGTGCCGCTTCACAATGCATGACTTCGCCGACAAAAATCACATGGTCGCCTTCCGGGTAGCGGCTACGGTTGCGGCATTCGAACCAGGCTACTGCGCCGCGCAGGATTGGCTGGCCGGTCGCGGAAAAATCAAGTTCCACACCGGCGAACCTGTCCTCGATGCGACTGGCAAATCGATTCGCCAGACCGGACTGGTCGGCTGCCAGTACATTAACTACGTAGTGGGTACTGGCACTGAAGGCGTCCATGCTACTGGCCGACGCGCCAAGACTCCAGAGTACCAGCGGTGGCTGCAGCGATACCGAGTTGAATGAGGTAGCGGTCAAGCCCAGCATCGTGCCATCGGCAGCGCGGGTTGTGATGACGGTGACTCCTGTGGCAAACTGAGACAGGGCATGTCGAAAATGGCGACTGTCAAACGGTTTGATGATGGGGTTTTGGGTTGATTGTGGCATCTGGCTTCCTGAGAGTTGCGACATTATGCCGAAAAAGCCGGTCGCCTGCGGTACACCGTCGTTTGCGTTAAAGTTGGTGCTTCCAATAGAGGGAGAGAACATGGCTAAGGAAATGGCAACATTAGGCGGGGGCTGCTTCTGGTGTACCGAAGCGGTGTACCAGCAACTCAATGGCGTGCTAGCGGTCGAGTCCGGCTATACGGGCGGCAGCGTCGTCAATCCGAGTTACGAGTCGGTGTGTAATGGCACCACTGGCCATGCCGAAGTCGTGCAGGTTACCTTCGATACCAGCGTCGTCAGCTATCGCGAGATCCTGGAAGTGTTTTTCACGATTCACGATCCGACCACGCTAAACCGGCAAGGCGCTGATGTCGGTACCCAGTACCGTTCGGTCATTTATTTCCACTCCCCGGAGCAGGAAGACATGGCGCATCACGTGATGGCCGAAATGGCCAATGTCTGGGATGCACCCATCGTCACCGAACTCAGTGCGGCAACGACTTACTACAAGGCCGAAGACTATCACCAGAACTATTTCGTCCAGCATCCTGATCAGGGCTATTGCGCTTTTGTAGTGGCTCCGAAAGTGGCGAAATTTCGCAAGATGTTTACGGCCAAGCTGCGTTCATGACCTAGCCTGGCGGCATCATCGGTCGGCACCTCTTTATGGCTGCAGACGCTCGCGCTCCCAGTTGCCGTCTGGCTGCTGTTGATAGGCAATCCGGTCATGCAGACGCGACTGCCGGCCTTGCCAGAATTCGAGGTAGTCGGGTACCAGGCGGTAGCCGCCCCAATGAGCAGGGCGCAGCGGAGCTGATCCGCTCGCCAGTTCGGCGGCGCTGAAACGCTGTTCCAGCGCTTGCCGGCTAGCGACCGGTTCGCTCTGTGCAGAGGCGATCGCACCGATCCGGCTCATCAATGGACGGCTGTTGAAATAGGTATCGTTGTCGTCGTCCGAGACTCGTTCTACGCGGCCTTCGATGCGCACCTGGCGTTCCAGTTCAACCCAGTGAAACAGCAGTGCGGCATGGCTGTTGTGCTGTAATTCCTGGCCCTTGCGACTGGCGTAATTGGTGAACCAGACAAAGCCGCGTTGATCGAATCCCTTGATCAGCACGATGCGCGAGGATGGCCGACCATCGGCCGCCACGGTCGCCAGACTCATTGCATTGGGTTCCGGCACCTGTGCTGCCAGTGCTTCGTCAAACCATTTTGAAAATTGCTGGACCGGGTTGTCGAGTACATCGCTGCGCGACAGGCTGGCCTGGCTGTAATCCTTGCGTAGATCAGCGATTGACATGGGAAGCTCCGGTGATTGTGCTGGTGTTGCTCATGGTGATGTCCTTTGTCGATGGTGCAATGCAGTGACCTTTATTTTAGGCGCAAACACAATGATGCCGTCCGTTAAAATGGCGGATGACTTCTCTTCCCGCCACCATGACAGACTCCCTTGTTCCCGATATTGATTTTGACCGTCGTTTTGGCGGCATCGCCCGTTTGTATGGGGCTCCCGCGCTGGCCCGATTCCGGGCCGCGCATGTTTGCGTGATCGGCGTTGGCGGCGTCGGTTCGTGGATTGTCGAAGCGCTGGCACGCAGTGCGATCGGACAAATCACGATGATCGACCTCGATAATCTGGCCGAGTCCAACGTCAATCGGCAGATCCACGCGCTGACCTCAACGATGGGGCAGGCCAAGGTCCTGGCACTGGCCGAGCGCATTGCCCAGATCAATCCGTTTTGCCAGGTCAACCAGATCGAGGAATTCATCGATGCCGATAACCTCGATGCGATGATCGGTAGCCGTGGCTACGATTTCATCGTCGACGCCATCGATAACGTGCGCGCCAAGACTGCGGTGATTGCGTATTGCCGCACGAACAAGCTGCGACTCATCACCATCGGCAGTGCCGGTGGGCAGGTCGACCCGACGAAAATCGCCGTGTGTGATCTGTGTCGCACCGAGCAGGAGCCGTTGCTGGCCAAGGTGCGCAAGCGACTGCGTGCCGAGCATGGCTTTCCGCGCGGCACCCGCAACAAGTTCGGCATCGATGCCGTGTATTCGACCGAGCACCTGCGCTTTCCTGCCGTCGCGGAAAGTGCCGATGACGACAGTGAGGACGGTGTTGCGGGTGTTGCCGGTGTTGCCGGTGTCGCCGGTGTCGCCGGCATCACCGGACTCAATTGCGCAGGCTTCGGATCGGCCATGGTCGTCACGGCCACCTTCGGTCTTGTTGCTGCATCACAGGTACTAAATAAAATTGCTTTTGAGGAATAACCTATCTCGTTACACTGAGATTGTCCTTCACTTTTACAAGAATTGATGCCCATGATTTATCCCACTGTCGATACCCAGATCTCCCCTGAGGGTCACCTCGAAGTCCTCTCGAAAGCGGAAGTCACCAGGTTGCTTGATCGCAGCCGCAGCGGCATGTACCAGCTCTTTCGCAATTGCTCGCTGGCAGTACTCAATTGCGGCAGCGACATGGATGACGGCAAGGTATTACTGGAGCGCTACCCGGATTTTGATATCGGCATCGTGCTGCGCGAACGCGGCATCAAGCTCGATGTGCGCGGCGCGCCTGCCAGTGCTTTTGTCGATGGCAAGATGGTCCGAGGTATCCGCGAGCACCTGTTCGCGGTATTGCGAGATGTTATTTATGTCGACGAGGCCATCTATAACGGTGGCTCGCTTGACCTGGCGACATCCGAAGGCTTGACCGATGCCGTGTTCCATATTTTGCGTAATGCCCGCGTGCTGCGACCGTCGCTGAGCCCGAATCTGGTGGTGTGCTGGGGCGGCCATTCGATTGTGCGCAATGAATACAACTACACCAAATCCGTCGGGTATGAGCTGGGTTTGCGTGGCCTCGACATCTGCACCGGTTGCGGTCCGGGGGCGATGAAAGGCCCGATGAAAGGCGCGACCATCGGCCATTCGAAACAGCGTATCCAGAACAGTCGCTACGTCGGGTTTTCCGAACCCGGCATCATCGCAGCGGAGTCGCCTAACCCCATCTGCAATGAACTGGTGATCTTGCCGGATATTGAAAAGCGTCTTGAAGCGTTCGTGCGCGCTGGCCACGGTATCGTGGTCTTTCCGGGTGGACCGGGTACTGCTGAAGAAATCCTGTATCTGCTTGGTATCCTGCTCCATCCCGCCAATGCAGAAATTCCATTCCCGTTAATCCTGACCGGGCCGGAAAGCGCGCAGGCGTATTTCGAGCAGATCGACCGGTTTATCGGCGACACGCTAGGCGCAGCGGCACAGGCCCGTTACCAGATCATCGTTGACGATCCGGCTTTGGTTGCGCAGCAAATGGATAGCGGCATCAAGGCAGTGCGCGAATTTCGCAAGACGCATGGCGATGCTTATTACTTCAACTGGCTGCTCAAGATTGATCAGGAGTTTCAGCAGCCGTTCGCTCCTACCCACGCCAACATGCGCGCATTGCGGTTGCACAAAAATCAGGAACCGCACTTGCTGGCGGCGCACTTGCGCCGGGCTTTTTCCGGCATCGTGGCAGGCAATGTCAAAGCCGACGGCATCAAGGCAATCGAAGAACATGGTCCGTTCGAATTGCAGGGCGATGCGGTGATGATGGCGTCGATGGATGCGTTGCTGACGTCGTTTGTCGAGCAGAACCGGATGAAGTTGCCTGGCAGCGCGTATTCGCCTTGCTACCGGATCTTGCGCTAACGGCAGTCGGGTCGGGACGGTCGTCCCGGCCTTTTATTTTTCGCTCACTGCGACGCAGCGTGCGCTGCCATGATCGCGGAACATCTCGCCACCAACCGGCAGGAAGTCCCATTCGTAGCCGGTCTTTTTCAAGCTCAGTCGGAGTACGCCAAAGGTGTTGTTGTTGGCGGTTTCACTTCCTGCGATAAAGAAGCGAAATGGCGACAGTTCGGCACCGCCGGTGCCGACGACAAATTGGCGCATGGCACCGTTCGATTCTTGCGGTGCGAAGCGTTCGTAGTCATGGTCATGCGCCGACAGGATCAGGTCGGTGCCGGCGCTGGCCAGCAGTTGCGATTCGGCGCGCATGCGCTCGTCGCTACCGTGACCGCCAGAGCTTTGCAGCGGGTGATGCCAGAATGCCAGCGAGCACAGCGACGGATGCGTCGCCAGATCGGCCTCGAGCCACTCGAGTTGAGCCTGCCTGGCGTCACCCTTGAGGTTGCTGTTTAACGAGATCACATGCCAGTCGCCGACCTCCTTGCTGTAATAGCCGCGTCGTTGCGGACCGGCCAGATCGCCGAAATAATCGTAGTAGCCGGCGGCGTCCTTGCTGTAATACTCATGATTTCCGGGGCTGGGCAAGGTACGTTGCTTGAAGCGCCCCCAGGTCGGTGCATAACAGTCGGCATGTTCTGCCGATGTGCCGGACTGGTAGACGTTATCGCCCAGCGTCAGCACTATGGCGCTGGCGTCGCTGGCCAGGCTGGCGGCGATCAATCCGGCGCTTCGGGCCGCCATCGTGTCGGCAGCAGGGCTACGGCGGCAATCGGCAATGTCACCGGCAGCGAAGACGGTGATGCCGCTGCCGGGGATGACCGGACCGGCGACATCGGCGGCTGCGCTGCGATGGCCACTGGCGCAACCGGTCAATGTCAGCACCAGTAGCGATGTGCCGACGCTGATCAGCATGTTGAAATAGGGTACTGATAATTTTTTCATGGAATCTCCTGGCCGGAGACTACGGTGTTGCTGGTCGCAAAGCAATATCTGTCTTGGCTTGTGCCGGGAAGACAATTTGACCGGAGTGGCATTGCAAGTAGCGCTGTTGCAGCATGCTCGGGATCTCGCTTGCGGGTACTGGTCGCGAGATCAGATAACCCTGGATTTCATCGCAGTTGAGTGCCTGCAGGATGCGCAATTGCTCGACCGTTTCCACGCCCTCGGCCACGACGGTCATGCCCAGCGCGTGGGCCATCGAGACAATGGCGCAGAAAAACACTTCGCCCTCCGTTGTCTTGCCGAGCTCTGAGGTGAAAGCGCGATCGACCTTTAGTACGTCCATGGCGAGGCGCTGCAATTGCGACAGGGACGAGTAACCGGTACCAAAATCATCGACCAGTAACTTGATGCCCAGCGCGCGTATCGTACGTAGTTCGTGGGAGAGTTCTTCCTCTTCGCCCATCATTAGCGACTCGGTGATTTCGATTTCAACCAGGCCGGCATCAATCCGGTGGCGCAGCATGTGCGTCGCGAACAAGGCCTTGGTGTTGCCCTTGTCAAACTGTTTTGGCGAGACGTTAACTGACACGGGAACGACTGCCAGGCCAGCTTCGCGCCAGCGGGAAATCTGGTTGCAGACTTCCTCGATAACGAGTTCTCCCAGGGCCAGGATCATGCCGGTTTCTTCCGCAATGGAAATGAACTCCAGCGGTGGCACCATGCCGCGTTCCGGATGTTGCCACCGCACCAGTGCTTCCACTCCGACCAGTTGTCCGGTGGCGGTATTAATTCGTGGCTGGTAAAAGAGGACGAACTCATTGCGCTCGATCGCACAATGAAGAGCGCGCTCGATGTCGACTCTGGCTTTCAGCGCTTCCGACATGCGCGGTTCATAAAACTGGTAGCGGTTTTTCCCAGCCGTTTTTGCGCAGTACATCGCGATGTCGGCATTTTTCAGCAAGTCACCTGCGGCGTCGCCATCGTACGGAAACAGGCTGATGCCGATCGAGATGCCCACCGTATCAGTGCCGTGGCCCAGCTCGAACGGGGTTGTAAAGACATCAATGATGCGCTGGGCGACCAGTACGCTGGCATGGCGATCGGCAATGGCGGCAAGGATGACCGTAAATTCGTCGCCGCCCAGCCGGGCGACATGGTCACCCGGACGCAAGACCGATTTCAGACGTTGTGCGGCCATCCGTAACAGCTCATCGCCGGCAGAGTGGCCGAGGGTATCGTTGACGTCCTTGAAGTCATCGAGATCGATAAATAAGACGGCGACCATACGGTCTGTTTGTCTGACCTGCTTGATCGCGTCGGGCAAGAAGCCGGTGAGCCAGTTACGATTCGGTAGCTCCGTCAGGCGATCTTCGTTCGCCATGCGCCATAGTTCACGCTCGTGAGTTTTTTTTTCCGAGATGTCGCGCAAGGTCATCGCGATGCCGGTCCCGGTGCGCACGAGTTTGCGGTGCATCCATTCCGGTTCATGCGGATGTTCGTGGTGACCTCGCAATTCATCCTCGACATAACCGAGCCTGAGCGCCTTGCGCATCGCTGCCATCTTCTCGGGAAAGTACGTCGCTGACGTCAGTTCGGACAAGTGCATGCCAATCAGTGTTGCCGCATCGACGCCATAGAACAGCGCGCCCCGGTTGTTGCAATCACTGATGACGAAATCGACGGTGTTGCCCTGCTTGTCATTGATTGCCATCAGTATGGAGATGCCGTCGATGCTGCACTCGGTCGCCATGCGATAGGAGTCCCGGATTTCGTTTTTCTTGTAGCGATGCCATGCCCGGACTGACCACATCCAGGTGGTCGTCAACGCCGCCAGCGCGGGCAGTAGCGTGACGATCGCCGGCAGGCCGTCAGCACGCTGTTCATTGACATGAAAGGCAATCAGGGCTACGCAAAGAAATGCCCAGAACAGCATCATTGCGCTATTTTTTTTGAGGAAACGCAACCGGCGCGGACCATGTCCTGCTGCCGGTGTTACGTGGCGCTTCAAGGATTTATGAAGGTCGTTTGCGCTCATGTTTCCATGTCGGAGAAATGGATGGGCTTGTAACTGTTGGTTAATAATAGTCGGTAATAAGGATTGGAGGGAAGATTGCTTGAGTGGTGTTGCAAATTGAATCCGGGTCGTTATTTTGCATGCCGGGCAGGCAATCATCCGTCACGGGAGAGTGCCATCAAGGCTGATTCGACCCAGCTGAAACGGATTCTTTCTTGCTCCAGCCGCACGTTCTGGCCCAGCCGGTTGTCGCGCAGCATGTCGTACAGCACCTGCTCGGCGCTATGCAAGTGCGGTAGGTCACGCCGTGTCGGCGTGTCTTCCTGTCCCCACTGCGTGGCAAAGGCCATCAAGGTGGCGTGGTCCATCATCAGCGAGTCGACCTGCGCAAACTGGCTGCGCAACTGATCGAGGATGGCAAAGCCGTGGGTGTCGATATCGCCCCAGTAGATCAGGCGGCAACGCGCCAGCCAGTCGTTGTCACGCAGCACGCCGAAGCCATAACCGGCACCGAAGAGCACCAGGCTGTCCGCAGGCAGCGGAAAGGACAGGAAATTGATTTCGTTTTCCGTGATGAAGACGCGTGTAACGGGCGGATCGAGGCGGGCAAAGCTGGCACCATCGAGTGTCATGTCGGTATCGCGTCCAGCCTGGTCGACCAGCCGGAAACGGATACGCAGCGGCTTGTCACGAAAGCCGTACCGGCGCGCAAAACCGGCACCGCCCGTGGCGGACTGGTCGATGGCTTGGGCGGGCAGGGCGAGATCGAGCAAGGCGCTCAGAACGCTGCGATGCGTTTCGATGAATTTGCTATGGATGCCGGCAATGTCGACCTGACGCAGATAGAGGCCAGGACGCGGATGCGCTTGCACCCAGTCGACCACGGCCAGCAGTTGCGGCCATTCATCGACCAGTGCCAGCGCTTGCAGCGGCCGTTGTGCCAGCCACGGCAGCACGGCTGGCTGGCGCACGCGAGTCTGGTCGAGCAGTGCGCCGAAGCGACGCGCGTCACGGTGTTTGCCGAGCAGTAGCAGGGCATCGTCGAGGCTATCGATCCAGACCGCATCGGGCACGCGATTGGTACCGAGCACCGGGTGCCGGAACGTGCGCTGCGTGATGCGGTAGTGCGGCAGCGCATTGATCGCAGCAATCCACGTTCGGGCGGCGTCGAAGTGCGCGCTCAGCTCGGTCGAGGACGGTGATTTCAGAAGCAATCGACGGGGAAACAGCGACTCATCGGTCACCATGCCGGCCAGCAGATCACCGCGTTCCCACAGCTTGTGCAATTGCGCGATCAGATCGGATGGACTGGTCCACTTCATCCGGCCAGCCGGGCTTTTTCGGCGCGGTATTCTTCAATCGTCAGGTTGCGTACCTTCGAGGCGCGGCCGTCTTCGTTATGGACAAAGCCGACGCTGGCCACGAACGGTTCGATGATGTGAATTTTTTGCAAAGGCGTGACGATGAGCAATTGCAAATTGAGCTGGGCGAACAGGCGCAAGCCATACTCTGCCGATTCATCCGAGCCGCGCCCGAAGGCTTCATCGATGACCACGAAGCGAAATGAACGGGAGCGCACTTCATCGAATTTCAGGCCGAACTGATAGGCCAGGCTGGCAGCCAGTACGGTATAGGCCAGCTTCTCTTTTTGTCCGCCCGACTTGCCGCCCGAATCCGAGTAATGCTCGTGTTCGGTGTCATCCTCGCGCCAGCGCTCGCTGGCGGCAAAAACGAACCAGTTGCGCACGTCAGTGACCTTGGCAGTCCAGCGCCGGTCTTGTTCGGACAAGCCGTCGCGACCACGAAAGCGTTCGATGATCTGCTTGACCTGCAAGAACTTGGCTTCCGAATAGTGCGCATCGTCGGTCCCGCTCAGCGAGCCTTCGGTGCAGGCCCGCAGTTCACCCTGGAAGTCGCGGATATCGGCGTCCGGCGTGACCTGGGCTTCGAGCACGATGTAGCGTGCCGGGTTGTAGTCGATGCGCGTGAGCGATTCATTGATGCGGGTGATTCGCTCGCGAATGGTTTCGCGTTCGCGTGCGAGCTGCGAATTGAAGTTGGCAATTTCGCGGATGGTGTTTTCGTTGAGCAGTTCCTTGAAGCGCGCCTCGAAACGCGGCAAGTCGTCGGCCCGGAGATTGTCGAGCATGGTGCGGTATTCGAAGGCGGCATCAATGTTCGCATCGACCTCGGCGGTATCGAGCTTGAACGCGTCGTTATAGGCGCTCATTGCCTTGATGATGCTGTCGCGCAGCCGGTCGAGTTTGCGTACTTCGGCGTCGATCCGTCCTTGCAGCCAGTCGCGTAATTCCCGCTCGCGGTTATCGCAGGAGTCGACCGATAACTGATGTTCGCCGAGCGCTTCGCTGCGCAGCGTGTCGAGCTGGGTGAAGCGCAGGGCATGGAGTGCGAACGCCGCATCGTCGCGGATGAGCAGGACGCTTGCCTGCGCCAGTTCGGCATCCTGTTTTTTCTGGTCGATCTTCGAACGCTTGTCCTTGTGCGTTTCCAGTTCGCGCTCGGCTTCGACCAGGGACGCGCTGACTTCCTGCAAGCGCTCTGCCAGTTTTTTCAGCACATCCGAGGCGGATTCCAGCGCCTCTTTTTCGGCTTGCAATTGTGCGATCTCGCGCGCCAGCGCCGGCCAGTCGAGCTCATCGAAGTCGGCATATTCGTGCAGCTGCGACAGCGCCGTCAGGCGTTCGGTCAGCGTCTTGCGCAGCGACTGCAGACGCGAGATCAGGCTGCCGAGATCGGCCAGTTTTTCTTCCAGCGCGCGCGCCTGTGCTTCGAGTGCCGCGATCTTGGCGGCGTTGGTCCAGCCGAGCACAAAGCGACTGCGGTCATCAATGCGATGCCGGTCGTCTTTTTCGTGGCGGCCGCCACCAGTCTTGATCTGGCCGCCTTGCGTGATGGCGCGGGCTTCGCGGCGAAATTGCTCCGGTGTCGTGCAGCAGGGCACGTCAAAGCGCTGTGGCAGTTCGCGTTCCAGCCAGTCATAAAACGTCGAGTCAGGTTTGATGGCCAGTTTGCGCACCAGCGAGTCGGGATGCAGGCTGGCCGGTTCCTTGCGGGACGAGGTGCGGACGTGGAAATACACCAGTCGCCCACGCAAATGGGTCTTTTCGACCCATTCTGCGACCTGCGCATAGTGTGCCTCCGGCACCAGCAGCGACAGGCCAAAGCCACGCAACAGCCGTTCGGCAGCGCCTTCCCAGGCGCGCTCATCGTCGCGCACTTGTAGCAGTTCGCCGGCAAATGGCATGTCGTCTTCGGCGAGTTTCAGCGCCGTACACAGCGCGGCGCGCATCATGATTTGCTCGGTCGGGATATTGCTGCGACGCGCTTTCAGGCTGGTGATCTCGGTGCTCAGCACGTCATGTTCCAGCTTGCCCTGGCGCAGGCTGACACCGTGTTCGGTCAGCCGGTTTTCCATGCTGGCGTCTTGCGTACGGGCCGATTCGACCAGTTCCGACAAGCGGTGTTGCTGTGCCAGGAAAGCGGTTTCATCGTCGCATGGGGTTTCGCCGACGGCACGCGCGAGTTCGGCATAGCGGCGCGACTTGCGTTCGCGCACATCGCGCTCGCCGCTCTTGCGCGTGATCTCGCTGGCCAGTCGTTCGAGCCGGTCGCCGCCGTTATCGGCGATGTTGCGGCGCAGGTCGCTTTCCTCGCTGCGACGCTCTGCCTGCAACTGGGTCAGACGGCGCACTTGCTGATCTTGCCGGGTCCATTCTTCGATCAGGTTGGCGAGGCGCTTGTCGAGCAGGTCGCTCTTCAGGCTGGCGAAGTAACTGCGCAATGCGTCGCGGCAGGCGCGCAGGTCATCGGAGGTGGCGATCAGTTCGCCGTGGCGCACGCAATCCGCCACCAGCGGTGTCAGTAACGCGACTTGCCGCTTGGCTTTCAGCACCGCTTCATGGGCACGGTGCAAGTCATCAAAATGACCAATCAGCGCAGCAATGCGCGGCGCAACGTCGAACGGTTCGAGCATGTGATTGCGCACGAAGTCGGTCAGATTGCCGACCGATTTCATCGAGACGGTTTGATGGAATAGTTCCAGTGCCTGGTCGTTTTCAATGCCGAAACGCCGCCGGAACCACGCCGCATAGGGCGGGAAGGTATCGAAAATATCGGCTCCGGCCGCCCGTAATTTTTTGCGCAGCGCACCGATGTCGGCACCGAACTGGGCGAAGTCGGTGGCGATCGTCATGGCCTTTTCGGCACCGACAAAAAAGCGTGCCGGCTGGCCTTGCGCGTCCTTCATCCAGAACACTTGCGCCAGCGTGATGGTCTGGTCGTAGCCGGCGTTATGGAACACGCCAAGAATCACCGAATAGCTGTTGTGGTCGCGCAGCGCGACCGGCTTGGCATTGCCGCTGCCGTCGTTGCGCTCGGACTTGTAGTGCCCCAGTACGTACGAGCGCAGCGTGCGCTCCTTGCTGTCGGCGCCGGCGGCCTTGTTGTAGGCGATCTTGTGGGACGGCACCAGCAGCGTCGTCACCGCATCGACCAGCGTCGATTTTCCGGAGCCGATATCGCCGGTCAGCAGCGCATTCTTGCCGGCGGGATCGAGCGACCAGACCCGGCCATCGAAGGTGCCCCAGTTGAAGACTTCGAGGCGCTGCAGCCGGAAGCCGGTAAGGGCGTCGTCAGCGACAAAGTCCATGCCGAGGGTCTGCTGTTGGCCGGATTCATTCATGCGTCGGGACTCCGCTGAGCGTGCTCTGGTATGCCGCCAGCCGGGTATCGAATTCGGCCAGCCATTGCGCATCGACGAAGGCTTTCAGGATGCGGCGCACTTCAAAGGCGGGCGGACCGGCCTTGAGCTTGCGCAGAAAGCCGAGCTCGACGATCTTGTTGATGTGGGTGTCGACCTGATCGATCAGGCGTACTTCGTTGCTGCTGTCGGGCAGGAACAGGCGGATCAGATCGACGATGGCGTCGCGCTCCAGAATCAGCCGGGAATCGCCGCCGCTGGCATCGAACTCGGCCATTTTCTTGCGCAGCAGCGCCAGCAACAGGCTGACCGGAAACGACAGCGGCCGGCGCACGACCAGTCGCGGCAGCTTCGCAGCGACATCGTCCTCGGTCATCGTGCGCGAGCGCAAAAACGCATAGCCTTCGGCCTCATCGAGCACCAGTTCAAGACCAAGCACCAGCACATAGTCGCGCACGCGCGCCTGCAAGTTGAGCAAGCCGTTCCAGAGGCCGGCATCGCCATCCTGGTACAGCACGCCTTTGAG
Source organism: Oxalobacteraceae bacterium (assembly GCA_947445995.1). Taxonomy (GTDB): domain Bacteria; phylum Pseudomonadota; class Gammaproteobacteria; order Burkholderiales; family Burkholderiaceae_D; genus Actimicrobium. The sequence goes on from CANFED010000034.1 coordinate 13,321, forward strand.
CAGCACGATCACCAGCACGGACAAGTCGGCGCTGTCGGGACTGTGTGGCTCGCCCCGTTGGGTTTCGTCAGTCATCGTTACCTCAAAAAAATCACGCGCGGCAGGATCGCCTGCTTGTGGAGTAATTGGCCATCGTCGCCGGTGCGGGTCCAGATGATAGGCTCGCTGGCATCTTCATCGACAATGCTGGTGAACGTGTCGCTGGCCAGTTGCAAGTAAGCCACCAGTTCGGCCAGCCCGTGCTGCAACGGATGCAGTGCGCAGACTTCGCGCAGCGTCACTTGCGCGCGGTCTTGCAATGCATGGCGGACTTGCCGGACCAGTTGCGGCTTGTCGATCACGATCTGGGCATACAGCGTCTGCAGGGTCGCCTCGGACGTATCTTCGGAGCCGGACTCCAGCGCGACATCGGTGATGAGCGGCTTGATGGATGGTGAGAAGAGTGGCCGCTCCAACGGTAATTCGAGATCGGCAGCGGTGTCGTCGATCTGCATGACGACACCCGGTGGTGGCATATCGCGAACGGCGAGTGCACGTACTTCGATACCGCGCAGCAGATCCATGATGCGGCGGTTTTCCAGCCAGGCCTGGTCGTCGAGGAAGCGCCGTAATTGTTGCGACAGATGTGCCACCGTGCGCTGCGTGTGTTCACCGGCTTCTAGCCAGTCATAGTGTACGCGCCGGATACGCGCATCGGGCTTGAGCTCTGCCACGGGTGCCAGCCCCAGCACGCGGTCGAGCAGCATTGATAATTCTTCTTGCCGGCTGCTCGACATCAGGAAATCCCAGAACGCGCGAAAGCTCTTTCCCTGATCCGAGTCGGCAATTGCATCGCGTTCGCCCATGATCTGTTCGAGCAGTGCGCCTTTGGCTCCATCCCACAGCGCGATACGCTCACGCACGCGCCGGTCGAGTCCGCGAAAGTTATGCTCGACTTCGCGAAAGTCGGTCAGCAGTTCGCGCGCCAGCGCCATGAATTGCTGGAAGCGATCTTTCAGTGCCGTGTCATCGAGCACCGCAATATCGCCAGCCAGCACGCGTGCGATGTCGGCATCGATGGCGTCGCGCTGCTGGTGCAATTGGGCCAGTCGGGTCGCGGGATTGTCGTCACTGCCGCTGCTGATTTGCTTGAGCAGATCGAATAGCGTCAGCAAGCGTGATTCTGTGCCGACGAAACTGCGCGCAGTCAGTGTGCCTAGCCAGGCGATGGCTTTTTCGGTCGATGGCGTCAGGTCGAAATGCGGCTCGTCGGAGCCTTGCTGGTAAAACTTGCGCAGCCAGCCCTTGTCGGTATTGGCCCAGTCATTGAGATAGTCGAGCGCGGGTTTCGGATAGAGGTCGGCACCATAGCGTTCGCGCAAGCCGAACAATTCATCGTCGAGGGCTTCGGCCAAGTCGGATTGGGCGATCACGCGCAGGTTCGGCGTGATGAAAACGCGCTCCAGAAAGCTGGCAATCAGTGACGCGTGATCGGATCTGAGCAAGCGCCAGGCCGGATGGGACAACCGCAATAAATCAAGGGTGGGGTAATCGAGAGGCATGTGGTTCTGATTGATTCAGTAACGTTCAGTTATACCCGAAGCATGCGTGAAGCCCATAAAAAATGCCAACGGTGCGCCGTTGGCATTGAGGTAGTTCAAATAGTGACTCGCGTTTAACTCTGTGAGGCAGTCTTGATTTCTACCTTGGTGGCGACGAATATACCGCTACTATTTTGCGCGCCTTTGATTTCGATGTAGATCCCGTTGGCTAGCCCGGTGGCGACACCGTGTTCGAAGACCGCTTGCGAAGCATCTATTTGCAATCCGTTGAGCTTGAAGCCGGCCACCGACGTGAAGCCCTGGATCACGCCGGACTGTTCGTAGACGACGTCCTTGGCAGTGCTATTGGTCTTGAGTTCGACTTTGGTTGCCACCAGTGTGCTGCCGTTCGCGTTGCCCTTGATTTCAACATAGCTTCCCACGGAGACCAATTGAAGGCTCCCATGCTGGAATACTGCCGTACTCAAGTCAACCGTGACGCCATCAATGACGGCGATGCTTCCGGTGATGCTGCTGACGGTGCCGTACAACTCATTGCGACCACCGATCTGGCTTTCCCGATAGCCTTCCTGTTCGACTTCACTGGCCTGAAGAATGCTGCCATCCCACACACCTTTAACTTCAAGAAACTGGCCGGCCATGACGGTGGTGGCGGATCCCTTGATGATGGCTTTCGAGATGTTGACCTGTGTGCCGGATACCATCAACAATCCATTGACGGGACTCATGTCGGCGACGCCTTTGAGTTTGAGGCGCACACCGCTGGTGACTGTGCCACCGGAAACCGTGCTGTTCTCGAACACTTGCACGGAGCTGGCAGTCAGCACATTACCGACCGGACCTGACGTCGCGCGGACCTTGATGCGCTTGCCATCGGCCAGTACACCATTGACTGTTGCCTTGCTGAAGTCCACGGTGAGCGATCCCACCTGAAATGTCGTGGTGCCCAACGTCGCCACGCGGCCAGTCAGGTTCACCGAGGTCAGCGTGGCCTTGGTTTCGATCAAGGTCGCGAGCAGACTGCCATCGGCTTGAAGCGCGCCGTAAACTTCAATCGCTTGTCCAACCGTGAGTGCTGCTAGTGCGCTTACGCCCTGATAGCTGGTGGATGTATTGGTCACGATGCTTTGTCCGAGCAAGGTGAGGGTGCCGGCACTGACATTGATGGCGCTGAGCGTGCCACGTGTTCCGTGGATCAGTTCGAGGCGGCTTGCGGTACCTGTCTGGGCTGTGTCGTCGGTTTCACCGGTAACACGCACCGTCATCCCGAGCTTGAGTTGGTTCAGGTTGACCGTGCTCGCGTCATCATCGACCAGCGTTGCACCGACCGATGAAAAGCGCATGCCATTGACGATCACAGAACCAAAGCCGCCTATGGGGCCGACGTAGACGGAGGTGCCGGCGGATGTCTGTGTTGTCGGGGTAGTTGTCGGGGTAATTGGCGGGGTAACAGAAGCGGAGCCACCTCCACCGCAACCAGCCAGAAGAGCGGTAGTAGCCAAGACCAGCAGTGGCCAATGGAGAGCCGGACGAATAGTGTTCATGAATGTTCCCTCAAGTCTTTTTAGCCGGGGCTGATTGCGTCCGGAGTGGAAAAGGTTACCGAGGAATTATTAAGGATTTATTAAAAATCTAATTTTATTAACGATAGGCAACAACACTGTGCGTGGGAACGATTTTTTACCGGCAGGTAGGTGAGATTGGGGTGCAATGCGTTCTTTGGAGCGCAAGGAAGAAAAGCCGCAGTCTCTTGCGGAGACGTGCGGTTTTTTATCGTAGTGAAACTAATTCTTGGCGGGGCTGCGGAAATTAACCACACTAACGCTAGATTCAAAGCTCAGTAGCGGTCAGTCATACCCGAAGCATGCGTGAAGCCCATAAAAAATGCCAACGGCGCGCCGTTGGCATTGAGGTAGTTCGAATAGTGAAGGGCGAATAACTAGGCGAGGCGGTCATTGTTTCAAGCGCCGTATTGCCGGATACTTTGCCCGCCACATGGACGACTGCATGATGGGCGCTCGGCGCGAGATGCGCGGCTTCTGGAAAATGAGGACACCTTGGATTTGCATCGTCATCAGCACTGTACTGATTTCAAACCCCGTGCACGGCGCGCATTGATGGCAACTTGCATGGTTGTCGCACTGATCCCGGCAACGCTGCTGGCATCTCCGGTCTTGCGTTGCCAGATCGACCAGGGTGGCATCACGCGCATGCTGGACGTGACGCCGACCGACGACCCGTATCAAGTCAAGGCTATCGACATCAATGGCCGGTTCCGCTTCAAGGCCGTGATGATAGGCAATGAACGGCAGGTCGATTACATCAAGCTGTACACCTACGGCCAAGCCCGGCAACAACCTGTGCTGCTGCATCAGGCGACATATCCTTCGCCTCCCGTGTCGCCTGCGTCCTTGACGGGCGTCAATTTTATCTATGCGCCCGATCTGGAGCGTGAACTGCAGTACCAATGCACGCTGCTGGAGGTGGCACCATGAAGTCGTATTTGCTGATGACGCTGCTGAGCGGACTGGTCCTGTCAGTGCCGGTATTGGCCGCCGAGCCTTCGGTGTCGATTGCCTTCGTCGGCGACATCATGCTCGATGAAACACCGGGCAAGGTGATCAGAAGCGGTCGTGACCCGTTTGCGCCGTTCGCAACCATCCTGAAATCAGCGGACATCCGTATCGGCAACCTCGAATGCGTGGTCGCCACCAAAGGAACGGCCAAACCCGACAAGCCCTACGCGTTCCGTGCCCACCCGCGCACGCTGCCGATTCTCAAACGTCATTTCGATGCCGTGGCGCTTGCCAACAACCATTCCGGCGATTTCGGGCCGGTGGCATTTGCAGAAATGCTCGGTCTGCTGGAGCGCCAGGGCATCCCGTATTTTGGCGGCGGGCGCGACCTGGCGCAGGCGCACACGCCGCTTATCATCGAACGCAATGGCTTGCGAATTGCGCTGCTAGGTTATAACGAATTTTTCCCGCGCAGCTTTGAGGCCGATACCGACAAGCCGGGCATCGCCTGGAGCGAAGACGAGCAGGTCCGCCTCGATATCGGCCTGGCACGCAGTCGGTATCGCGCCGATCTGGTGATTCCGGTGATGCATTGGGGTTGGGAGCATGAGCCTATTGCCGGTCAGCGCCAGCGCCAGCTGGCCCGATTGATGATCGCTGCCGGGGCTGACGCCGTCGTGGGCGGTCATCCGCATGTGATCCAGGATGTCGAGCAGTATCAGGGCAAGCCGATTATCTACAGCCTGGGCAATTTCGTGTTTGATGGCTTCACCGATCCTGACAATACCACTGGCTGGTTGCTGCGCATGGAGCTGGACCGGCAAGGTGTGCGTGGCTGGCGTACCGTGCCGGCACGCATTGACCGCGAAGGCACGCCGCATCCTGAGCTGCAGTCGGGCGGATTATGCTGGGAAAGAGGGCAGGAGGAGGCGACTGCCTGCACCGTATTGGGACTAAAACAGTTGGATCAGAATAACGTAGCGGGAAGTGACAGAAATCAGGGCCTGATGAAAAGGCCCTGATTTTTACTGAAGATGACTTATTTGCTGGATTTTTGAGCGGATGCTCAAAACGAATTCTTGGTGGAGGCGGCGGGAATCGAACCCGCGTCCAAGAGTACTCTACAGACAGTTCTACATACTTAGTGCTGCCATTTGATTTAGTCCAGCCAACGCGGACGCACACGCTGTGGCAAGACGAGTCACCTTAGATTTAGCTTTGAACCAAGTGACCCGATTCAGAGCGATTCCCTGTGAATGACTCTACAACTGTTTCCAGCCCACCCCAGGGAAGAGATGGTGTAGAGCTAGACAGCAATTAAGCTGCTAGTGCGTACGAGTTATCGTTTGCAGTTATGTTTTTTCTGGTTGTATTTACGAGGTGACCAGCCCTCGGTATGCCCTGCGCTGCTTTGCAACCCCTG